>DAOORG010000510.1:0-1029 GCA_035389165.1 Chitinophagales bacterium | reverse complement strand
AAAAAAGAGCAACTGACGCTGCTCTTGGGTTTTTCTGTTTCCAGATTTCAGGGTAGGTTTTGGGTTTCTTTTCTTTGGGTTGTTTTTATGTTTCTAAACTTCAGGGTTGGGTTTCTATGTTTCCAGCTTTTCGCTGTTTGATAATGTAAAGATGCAGCAATACTCGGTTTAATTACATTAAGAATAATCACTATGTGTGACATGCTTATTATCAACGATTTTTTCCATTTTGATACATCATTTTTATGTAAGTTTGGATACTTAATATTGCACCATGCCTACTATAAAAATCAACAATTGCAATTATTATTATGAAGTGCATGGCGACGGTGCGGAAACCATCCTGTTTTCGCATGGTTTGTTGTGGAGCGGTTATTTGTTTCACAAACAAGTGGCGCATTTAAAAAAGCGTTACAAAGTAATTACGTATGATCATCGCGGACAGGGAAAATCAGAAGTCACCAGAACAGGCTACGATATGGATAGCCTTTATGAAGATGTAGCTTTGCTGATAGACCATTTGCAATTAGGTGCTGTGCATTTTGCAGGACTTTCTATGGGTGGCTTTGTAGGCATGCGTCTTGCCGCCAGAAGACCCGATTTAGTGAAGTCGCTGATTTTAATGGAAACATCTGCACAAGCTGAAACCAATACACTAAAATACACATTGATGATTTCTGTTGTCAAACTATTTGGTATTGGTATAGTAGCAAAAGAAACTATGAAAACAATGTTTGGCGATACTTTTTTAAATGACCCGACCAGAAAAATTGAAGAGATAGAATTTGAAACGGAACTGAAGAAAAATAAAAAAACAATCGTACATGCAGTAGAAGGTGTCATACGCAGAAAAGGTATAGAACACGAGTTAGTCAACATAAAATGTCCAACCTTAGTTATGGTGGGCGATCAGGATAAAGCCACCGTTCCGTCAAAATCAGAATTTATTCATCGGCACATTCCACAATCTATACTCATTTATATTATCAATGCCGGACATTCTTCCACTATCGAAGAACCGGAACAGGT
>DAOORG010000509.1:0-1068 GCA_035389165.1 Chitinophagales bacterium | reverse complement strand
AAGGCTGCACTAAATGCTTTGGATGCAGGGAAATTTCTTCCACTAAGCCTCTGATGGCGGCACTTTTTCTGTTTCTTCTCGGACGTTGTAACATGACGCAAAGATAGAAAAAATAGTCAATGGACAATAGTCCATAGTCGATAGTCAATACACTATTGACTGACACTTAACTTCTCCAACGCTTTCAGTATATTCTGCTCGATATTAGATGTGTCTGCTTTTATGAATTGCTCACCTAAAATAAGCTCGTAGAGTTCTATATATCTGTTTGAGATGGCAGCAACAATGTCGTCTGTCATTTCCGGAACGGTCTGTCCTTCTTTGCCCATAAAATTATTGGCAATCAGCCACTCGCGGACAAACTCTTTAGAAAGTTGTTTCTGTGGTTCGTTGTTGTTCAAACGTTCTTCATAACCTTCCGCATAAAAATAGCGCGATGAATCCGGTGTGTGAATTTCATCTATTAAATAAATAGTATCGCCGATTTTACCGAATTCATATTTGGTGTCTACCAAAATTAAGCCACGTGTAGCCGCTATTTCCGTACCACGTTGAAATACCTGCTGCGTATATGTTTCGAGTTGCTCGTAATCTTCTTTGCTCACAATGCCGCGCGCCAGAATTTCTTCTTTAGAGATTTCTTCATCATGACCCACAATTGCTTTAGTGGTAGGCGTGATAATAGGTGTCTCAAATTTTTGATTTTCTTTCATGCCTTCCTGAAGCGTAACGCCGCACAAGATACGGTCGCCGTTTTTATATGCACGCCATGCCGAACCTGCCAGATAGCCGCGAATCACCATTTCCACGCGGAAAGGCTCGCAAACTTTTCCTATGGTGACATTGGCTGCAGGCATCTCCAGCACCCAATTGGGAACGATATCTTTGGTAGCAGCTAAAAAACGGGACGCAATCTGATTCAGCACCTGACCTTTATAAGGAATCGGACGCGGCAGCACCACATCAAATGCAGAAATACGGTCGCTCACAATCATGACGAGATATTGGTCGTTGATGTTGTACACATCGCGTACTTTGCCTTTATAAAAACTTTTTTGTTTGGGAAAA
>DAOORG010000508.1:0-1070 GCA_035389165.1 Chitinophagales bacterium | reverse complement strand
TTTCTGGTTAACTCCGGTGAACTGCAAAACAAAACAGGCGTTCTGTAATTAATGTATGCTTTCGCTTTCAGGTCAAACTGAAATTGTGTTTCCATCACAAACTTTGCACTGTCCAGTGGCATGCGCAATTTCCAGATATTCCAGTCGTAATCGTTTTCCATGATAGTATACTTACTCACTTTATCTTTCATTTCAGGAAGCGGATTGATAAAATAAGAAGCAGAATCTGTAAAATAAACGACCGTTCCGGGAAACTCATTATTGGAAAAATTCTTCCAGAATAAATTTCCGATATGCTTCTTGATGATACGTATGTATTCGAATCGTTCTGTAATTAATTTCTCTTCAGCATTTGGTTTAATGATTTGTGCCTGCATTTCTGTAACAGAAAGCACTGCCAGCATTAATCCTATAATTTTCAATTTTACATTCATATAATTGTGTTTATGTACTTAAATTTAAAACAAATACGCACCTTCCGGAATATTATTGTCTATCTGCACAATAATATGTTCATTTAAAGTCGTAGCAATTGGAAAACCAACAATATCTGCTTTTATTGGAAACGTCTTATGTGTTCTGTCAACCAAAATGGCAATGATAATTTTTTTAGGATAAAATTTAGTCAGCGGCTTCAATGCATAAAACAAAGTTCTGCCGGAATTTCCAACATCATCTATCAGTAAAATCGTTTTGTTGTTCAAATCCAAATCATCTTTTATATACGCTTCTTCACTCAATGGTGCCGGCTTATTAATATAAATAGACGAAAACTCAATTTTTTTAGATGCATCATAGTTGCCAATTTTTGATGCAATAATCTTCGCTAAATCCAATCCACCGCCAGGCTCTATACCTAAAATCACCAATTCTTCACTACCATATGTCAATTCTAATGCCTGAAATGCCATTCTGTCTAATTTCAGCTCAATTTTTTGAGCATCTAATATTTTTTGTGCTGTTTCTGGTATAATCATTTAAAATAATTTAGATTATTTCTAAATAAGTTGTAATTTAAACATTCTTTCAAATAAGTGATTAAAAATAAGTAGATAATGGTGTATTTTCGC
>DAOORG010000507.1:0-1136 GCA_035389165.1 Chitinophagales bacterium | reverse complement strand
GCAATTTGAATTGTTCTTCCACGCTCACGAGTGTGATGGCCGTTCCGTCAGTTTCTGCTCTTGCTGTTCTGCCAATACGGTGTACATAATCTTCGCCATCATTGGGTACATCAAAATTAATAACCAGGTCGATATCTTCGATGTCAATTCCGCGTGACAATACATCGGTGGCTACAATCGTATGCGTTCTGCCACTTCTGAAATTCAGCAATACGTTTTCTCTTTCCGTTTGCTCTAAATCAGAATGGATTTCCTCGTTTTTGATGCCATCGCGGTTCAGCTCGCGGCTGAGTTTTTTAACGTTTTCTTTTCTGGAACAGAAGATGACAATCTTATTGTATTGCACATCTTTCAGGATCGATTTCACCACCGGAATTTTCTGTGGTTCGTAAACGATATAGGCTTTCTGAATAATCTTTTCAGGTGGTTTGGAAATGGAAATATTCACCTGTTCCGGATTCTTTAAAATGGTCAATCCCATTTGACGCATTTTCGGCGGCATGGTGGCAGAAAACAATAAGGTTTGTCGTTCTGCAGGCAAATAGGTAATAATTTTCATGATATCATCATAAAAACCCATGTCCAGCATGCGATCGGCTTCATCCAGTATCAAATGTTTCAGTCCTTTTAAACGCACATAACCGGAAGCCAAATGCGAAATCATTCTGCCCGGTGTGCAGATGACAATATCTACGCCTTGCGACAATGCCCGTTTTTCACTTTCGAAAGAAGAGCCATCGCCGCCGCCGTAAACGGCAATAGAGCTGATAGGCGTGAAGTAGGAAAACGCTTCCAGGTTTTGCGAAATCTGTACAGCTAATTCACGCGTGGGCACGATGACCAGCGCGTTCACTTCATCTTCATGGCGTTCCTGCGTAATTAATTCGTTGAGAATAGGTAAGAGAAAAGCAGCGGTTTTTCCGGTGCCTGTTTGTGCCGAGGCGATTAAATCTTTTCCGGCGCGAATAATCGGAATGACCTGTTCCTGCACAGCAGTAGCCTGTTTATAGTTCATGGCATCAATGCCTTCCAGTAAGCGCTCATCGAAGCCAAATTCGTTAAAGTTCAATTTCTGATACTATTTTAAGTGTAAAATGATGTATAAAGATACGGAATTTGCGTGAGTTTAAGAAGCG
>DAOORG010000506.1:0-1143 GCA_035389165.1 Chitinophagales bacterium | reverse complement strand
AAAGCCTTATCTTAGAAAAAAAATAGTTTCCGATGCAAACCAATTCTTCCGTTTTTTTAGGCGATAAATATTATAATCGCGAACACCTGAATTTTATCTTGTTTGATGTATTAAAAGCTGATACGGTAACCCAATTCGAATATTTTGCCGACCATGATAAAGAGGCGCTGCAAATGTATATCGATGCCACAGATCAGTTTGCTAAAGAATACTTGTTTCCGCATTTGGTGGAAATGGACAGAATGCAACCTGAATTGGTGAACGGCAGAATTCAGGTACATCCGATTCATAAAGATATTATGCGCATCAGCGGTGAGAATGGCTGGATAAGTATTTTGGCAAATAAAGAAGTAGGTGGCTTGCAAATGCCTGCAGTGTTCTCAACTGCAGCCAGTTTTATTTTAGGTGCTGCCAATTACTCAGGTTGTGTGTTTGTTGGTCTAACCATGGGTGCGGCTCATTTAATTGAAGCCTTTGCCGATAAAAAATACCACGATGTATATCTGCCAAAAATGTTTGCCGGTTTATGGCAAGGAACGATGGCATTAACCGAACCAGGTGCCGGTAGCTCATTAAGTGATGTCGTTACAACTGCAGAAAAACAAAATGACGGTACGTATAAAATTGTAGGGCAAAAAATATTTATTTCCTGCGGCGACAGCGATGCAGTAGATAATGTAGTGCACTTGTTGCTGGCACGTGTAAAAGGCGCACCTGCAGGCATCAAAGGAATTTCCATGTTTATTGTGCCGCGCGAAAGAATAAAAGAAGAAGGAATTTTAGAACACAACGATGTGACCAGTATTGGTGTATATCACAAAATGGGTTACAAAGGCGCACCGATAGCACATTTAAGTTTTGGTGAAAATAACGACTGCAAAGGCTGGCTGGTTGGCGAGGAAAATAAAGGCTTGTCGTACATGTTTCAGATGATGAACGAAGCGCGAATTTCCGTGGGATTGCACGCCACTTCTATTTCTTCGGCAGCTTATTATGCAAGTTTGAAATATGCGAACGAGCGTTTGCAAGGCAGAAACATTGCAGAGAAAAATCCTGAGTTGCCGCAAACACCCATCATCAATCATGCGGATGTGAAACGTATGTTGTTGTTCCAAAAAACCTTTATAGATGGCGCTTTGTGTT
>DAOORG010000505.1:0-1187 GCA_035389165.1 Chitinophagales bacterium | reverse complement strand
TTATCCGGTGGAAGTCCTTTTAAAACGGCTTCTTTCAGGTCTACGTCCGGTGAAATATGTTTAGTGGAATATAGTTTCATTTTAATTAATTATCGAATTGTTGAGTTGTTGAATTATAAAATAGAAAACCATTATCTATCTTCTCTGTTTCGTTTGATGGCTTTATAAACGATTACAAACATCAGTCCACCGATGATTAAGGGTGTAAAATATTTGGTAATGGTATCTACAAGTAACAGTGTATTTTCTGACTTTATGATACCTGAATTAATAATCAGATAAGGCAAATAAATAATCAATACGATTGCCAATGCAATCTTAACTTCTGTTTTATATGTGGTGAGAAATTCTTTCATTGTATTTTTTGATTTTCTTCCTAAGTCTATCGTGCCACGAACATCATGTCTCGAAGCGCTTTTATCGTGCCACGAACATCGTGTCACGAAGCGCTATTCACTTAATGGCAATACTTTTGGTCCTTGATTATTCACTTTGCTTACATACACATCGGCACCAATATTCATATCGGTCATCACTTGTTTCATTGCTTCACCTGCTTTGTGCGCAATCTCTTTACCGTGGCACAAAGCAAACACACTTGGTCCGGAACCACTGATACTGCCGCCTAAGGCACCGGCTGTTTTAGCTGCATTTTTCATTTCATAAAAACCCGGAATCAGTTTACTTCTGTACGGTTCTGCGATATAATCCACCAGACTTCTGCCAATTAAATCGTAATCACCGCGCAGTAAACCAACCATCATACCGCCAACATTGGCACTCTGACGCAATGAATGCGCCAACGGAATTTCTTTTGGTAAAATTTCTCGTGCGTCTTTCGTCAGTACAATCACATGCGGATTGATGACGGCACACCATAAATCTTCCGGCACCGGAATTTGCAAAATATCTAACGGCTCGTAACTTCTAACCAGAATAAAACCACCAAATAAACTCGCTGCTACGTTATCTGCAATGGCTGCATCGCAGGCTGCTTTTTCTGCATTCAGCAAAAACGGCATTAATTCCTGTTTGCTTAATTTTTCATTGCACAACATATTAATGGCATACACTCCAGCCACCGCACTTGCCGCACTACTGCCTAAACCACTGCCGCTTGGCATCATTTTCTTCAACCAGATTTTACAACCAAAATCTGCGTTTATAAAATCTAAATAATCTTGTAT
>DAOORG010000504.1:0-1215 GCA_035389165.1 Chitinophagales bacterium | reverse complement strand
GTATTCGAAAACAAAAATAAGAAAATAATTGAGCGAACTAACTATTAAATTAGAAACTGTCGATCCGGTAGAGTTCTTCGGTTTCAACAACAACAAGCTTAAAATTCTTAAAAAAGAATTCAACAAGCTAAACATCAGCGCAAGAGGCAACAAAATCATCGTTGCCGGCTCACAGGAAGACCTCGACGTTTTCAGCGAAAAAGTACACCAGCTCGTGGAATACCTCGAACGCTACGGAAAAATATCCGACCAGCACATCGAGGAAATCCTGCATGGCAGAAATCCGTATGAAACGAACTTCCCGCAGTTTCAGGATAATGTGCTGGTGTATGGCAACAATGGCACCTTGGTTCGGGCGCGTACCGAAAACCAGCAAAAGCTAGTGGATTCTTCTGAAAATAACGATATTTTATTTGCCATCGGACCTGCAGGAACCGGAAAAACTTATACCGCTGTGGCACTTGCCGTTAGAGCGCTGAAAAATAAATCGGTCAAGAAAATCATACTCACCAGACCTGCTGTGGAAGCCGGTGAAAATCTTGGATTTTTGCCCGGTGATTTAAAAGAAAAAATAGATCCGTATTTGCGTCCGTTGTACGATGCACTGGACGATATGATTCCGGCGGACAAACTGGCTTACTACATGCAAAACCGTGTTATTGAAGTAGCGCCGCTTGCTTATATGCGCGGTCGTACGCTGGATAATGCTTTTATGATTTTGGACGAAGCACAGAATGCGACCACCTTACAATTAAAAATGTTCCTGACACGTATCGGACCATCTGCGCAATGCATTATCACCGGCGATATGACCCAGATAGATTTACCTAAAAATCAGCAATCCGGTTTAAAGAAAACCATGCAGATTTTAGATGGCATTGAAGGCATTGGCATGGTGCATCTGTCTGCAGAAGATGTGGTGCGTCACCGATTGGTAAAAGATATCATTAAAGCCTTTGACAAAGACGCTGAGCGCGAGCAGCATTTCAAAAATAATTAACCATTTCTCCTTATTTGTTTTTTTTATTACGTTTCCAAAGTTGGGCTTTGGAAACGTTTTTTTATTATTGTTTTTTATTTTTTAAACACAACTTGTGCCGAATACATTTCGGCATAGAAACATAGTATTTTCTTAAGACAAATCGGCAGAAGTATACATTAGGACACCAACCATTAGAGAATTGAGATAACATTTGACAATTTTACCAAAAATTG
>DAOORG010000503.1:0-1245 GCA_035389165.1 Chitinophagales bacterium | reverse complement strand
GATGCGATAAAACAAAAACCCGGTTTATACTGGTTGTATTCTGCCGGTGTGGTGGTGTATCCAAGACCGCCAAGAGGCAGCAAAAAATTTATTCCATTGCCATTTGGCTTACCGGTTGCCGCTGCCAATTTTGCCATTGCCTATAAATCCAATAAAAAAATGTTGCAGGATTTCCAACTACTGGATTTAACCAATAAAGTAATTCAACCGCACGACAGCATTCAAGGCATCCTCACATTTAAAAATATTGCTAATTGCGGTGATATCTTTATCAATATTAAAGAATAACTTCTCATTTACTATAGTATAAAAATTATGACGGATACAAACGCATCACTGACAAAAAACTATTTAACTGTTGGAAAAATTGAAGGATACAGCTATCTGGCTTTATTATTCATTGCTATGCCATTAAAATACCTTGCTGATATACCTACTGCTGTTCGAATTGCCGGTTCTATTCATGGTGTATTGTTTGTGGCTTTTGTTGTTTTCATTATTTTAATGCTCGTGAAAAAACAATTAACCGTAGAAAATGCCATTTATGCATTTATGCTTTCACTCGTACCATTCGGCACTTTCTTCCTGAAAAAGGTATTATAATTACTCATTTTACGTCATTTTGTCAGCTATTTCCCGTTGGCACATTACTTGTCTATTAGAGTTAAATCTTTAAATAGAAAATTAATAACATGGGAAAAATAATAGGAATCGACTTAGGTACAACCAACTCTTGCGTAGCCGTAATGGAAGGCAGTGAGCCGGTAGTAATTACCACAGATGAAGGACAAAGAACCTTGCCTTCCATTGTAGGATTTTTGGAAAACGGCGAACGTAAAGTAGGCGCACCTGCAAAACGTCAGGCAATCACCAATCCAACAAACACCGTATCGTCTATCAAACGCTTTATGGGAAAACATTACAGTGAAACTGCTACCGAGCAGAAATATGTTTCTTATAAAGTAGAACAAGGCGACAACGACACCGTGCGTGTTCGTCTGCATGACAGATTGTACACACCACAGGAAATTTCTGCAATCATCTTACAGAAATGTAAAAAAATGGCAGAAGACTATTTAGGTCAGACAGTAACCGAAGCGGTAATTACCGTTCCTGCTTACTTCAATGACTCTGAACGTCAGGCAACAAAAGAAGCTGGTTTAATCGCAGGCTTAGATGTAAAACGTATCATCAACGAACCAACTGCTGCTGCTTTAGCTTATGGCTTAGACAAAGGCGGAAAAG
>DAOORG010000502.1:0-1306 GCA_035389165.1 Chitinophagales bacterium | reverse complement strand
ATACAGAACGCATGCAAATGGAAAAACTCTGGAAAGCACGCGAGAAACAATTAGACAAAATTTTGTTGAATGCATCGCATATTTCCGGTTCTGTTGAAGGCATTGCCGGTACGGAGAATATTGATATAAAGTTGATTGAAGAATAATGATTCGGAAGACACAAACAATAAATTTTCAATTTTCTAAAACTTAAAATGCACAAAAAGCCTTCCGAAATTTTTGCTGTCTTTTTCTATTCTGTGATATTGTTGCTTGATGTGTTTTTGTTCTAAAAACCGCAGTACCGATTTCTTTAACTGACCGCTTCCTTTTCCCGGAATTATTTCTACTAATTTGGTTCCTGTCGAAACGGCTTCATCTATGGCATTATTCAACGCAGCATCTATTTTTGTACCGTTGTTAAAACAATCATGTAAGTCTACTACTATTTTTGCCACGCATTTTAATTGTAGAATTGAATAAATGTAGAATTGTAGAATATTCACTAATTCTACAATTCTATAATTCAATAATTATTTAAGTCCGCCAATCATGTCTTCCGGTTTTACCCATTCGTCGAATTGTTTGGCTGTAACGTAACCTAATTTAATAGCGGTTTCTTTTAGTGTGGCATTATTCTTATGTGCCGTTTGCGCAATTTCTGCAGCTTTGTAATAACCGATTTTTGTATTCAAGGCAGTTACCAGCATTAAGCTATTGTCCAGATTCTTTTTGATATTATCAGTCAGCGGTGTAATTCCGGTGGCACATCTGTCATTAAAAGAAACGCACACATCACCTATCAATCTTGCGCTGTGCAGGAAATTATAAATCATCATTGGTTTAAATACATTCAGCTCAAAATGACCATTACTACCGCCGATGTTAATGGCAACATCGTTTCCTAATACCTGAGCTGCCACCATTGTCATCGCTTCACATTGCGTAGGATTTACTTTTCCAGGCATGATGGAAGAACCTGGTTCATTATCAGGAATATGAATTTCACCAATTCCACAACGCGGTCCTGACGACAACATACGAATATCATTTCCGATTTTCATTAAAGAAACGGCTACTGTTTTCAAAGCGCCATGTGCTTCAACGATGGCATCGTGTGCTGCCAGCGATTCAAATTTATTGTGTGCGGTAATGAAAGGTAAACCTGTTAAGTTGGCAATTTCTTTCGCTACATTTTTTGAATATCCTTTTGGCGTGTTGATGCCTGTACCAACAGCAGTTCCGCCAAGTGCTAACTCAGATAAATGTTCCAATGTATTTTCAATGGCTTTAATTCCATGATCTAACTGAGAAACATAACCGGAAA
>DAOORG010000501.1:0-1328 GCA_035389165.1 Chitinophagales bacterium | reverse complement strand
CAATTGCCTATTTTTGTAAAGTAAACAACACCGTTGAGTATTCAATCGTATAAAGATAAATTTCAGAATGCCTTACAGGACAAGAACTTCGGTTTTGTGCTGAAAGGTAGTTTGTCCACTGCTATTACCTTGTTTTTTGTGCAAGGCTTACGTTTTGTTTCTGGTGTTTTGATTGGAAGATATTATGGAGCAGAAGCTTCCGGCAGGCTGACCTTGATTGTTACGGTGATGGGTATTTTTGCCATTTTCATCAATTTTGGCGTAAAAGAAGCCTTGCAAAAACTAATTCCTGAATTAAGAGAAAAATATAATCTTAAAACGGCATATGCTATCTTTTTAAAAGGCAATCAGTTGATTCTGATTTTTTCTTTAATAGCTGCTGTGCTTCTTTATTTCATTTCACCTTGGCTAACCACTTATTGGAACGAGCCGGATATGTTATGGCTGTTCAGAATTTCTGCACTATTTTTGCCGTTTTATGTGTTGGGTGAATTGAATTATTTCAGCCTTCGTGCTGCATTAAAAGTTCATACAGCAAATATGTCGTTGGTTTTACCAACAATCATTCGATTACTGGTTTTATTGGTAATTACGTATTACTTTTTTGACACCTTCAATCCTATTTATCTGCATTGGAGTACCATTTGTTTCTTGCCGTGGTTGTTTTCATTGATTCCGATATATAAATATTTTCATCAGCCTGCAGCAAAAGAAGAAAAACTGCAATCTGTCAATCACCAGCAGGTATTGTCTGTGGCATTTCCGATGTTAATGACCTATGCTGCTTTTTTAGTGACGAATAGTGCTGATGTTTTTATTTTAAAATTCTATGGTGTTGGCACAGACCTGGTTGGAATCTATAAGACATGCACGAATATTTCCATGCTTGCTGCTACGTTGTTGGTTGCCTTGAACACAACCGTACAGCCTAAAATAACACAATTGTATACTCAGAAAAAATTAGATGAAGTGCAGCGCATTGCGTATAAATCTTCAAAATTGATTTTTTTATTGAGTGTGCCGGTTTTTATAATTCTATTGTTTTTTTCAAAATACGTGATGTGGTTGTATGGGCTTGAGTTTATGAAAGGCGCTATTTGTCTTTCTATATTAACCATTGGTCAGGTGTTTAATACATTTTGCGGACCGGTTGCACAGTTGTTAAATGCCACAGGGTATCATAAACAATTCAGAAATATTTCTCTCTTAGGAGCCGTGCTAAATATTGCGATGAATCTTATACTGGTACCAAAATTTGGAATAGAAGGCGCTGCCATCGCAAATGCCATCAGTATGGTACTTTGGAATATCATTGGAACTGTCTATAT
>DAOORG010000500.1:0-1332 GCA_035389165.1 Chitinophagales bacterium | reverse complement strand
GACCCTATAAAGCATTCGATGATGCAGCGCTGATTCCAAAAGTGACTGAGCTGGCAGGTAAGGAACTGGGCGATTTTATTCAAAAACATATTGTAGCCGGAAAGCCTGTAAAGTATACCAAATATCTTCAATTAGTTGGCGTTAAAAAAAGTGTTGTCCGCCAGCCGGAAGAATTTGTTTTTTTAGTGAACAGACAACCGCATATTAAAATAGATACTTCTGTCAAAAAGGTATTTGTATTGAATACGGAACAGAATAATTTTTTCAAAGCCCTTGGTGTGCAGGTAAACGATGAATTACTGGAAATAAATGGAGCTGCATTTGATGCATCCAATTATATGTCTGTTATTATGTTGGGTATGGGTTTAAAAGAAGATAGTCCGATGGTATTGAAAGTGAAAAGAGAAAATGAAATACTTGAATTGAAAGGAGTTGTAAAATTGAATTATAAAATTACACCGGGTTATGAGTTTAAGGATTCTAAAAAAGAATCGCTGAAAAATGCCTGGTTGAAAGGATAATTATTACTTGATAAAAAGAGCAAAATGTTTGCTATGGCATCAGAAGATAACTCCAAATAGGAGTTGGAATAAATGTGTCTGAGTGCGCACCACATCATCTTTAATATAATTTACCAAACCAAGACTGTACTTGAAATCTATTGTAAACATGGCTATGTCCACACCAGAGCCAAACTGGTAGGAGAGTTGCGCACCCTTAAAATACTGGCGCTTCTCCGTTCTGCTGAGTTTGTATTCTATTAGTTGGTTTTCACCGTTATTGTTGATGTCATAAAATATTCTGGATTTTACCATGAAGTATGGTTCTATACCGGTAAAAAAACGAAGTTTAAACAACGGATTCTTATAGGCATATACACCAAGCACTACCGGAATGCCTAATGAATTAAACCGCAGGCTTGTCTGGTTAACAGTGATATTCGGATCGTCAAATACGACACCGTCTACGAAGAAAGTGGTACGCAAAAAATTAAAATCAAACTGCGTGTAGATACTTCCTTTGGATATTCGAAAGAAAAAACCACCTTGATAACCAACGCCAATATCTTTAAAAGTTCTTATCCTGTTTTCTTTATATACGAAGTAATTCAGATTCAGTCCGATGTCGCCGCCAAGCTGCAGGTGCATTCGCTTTCCACTTCTGAACCCATCAAAATGTAAGCGTGTGTATTTGCTTTTGTCAACGATAAGTGTATCGTCAGACAACGCATTCGCGGCAAACAGGATACATAATATAAAGGATATTTTTTTCATTACGTGATGGCTTATGCAGGAAACAAATAATCTTTACCTCTTATATTGAATTTATGAT
>DAOORG010000499.1:0-1338 GCA_035389165.1 Chitinophagales bacterium | reverse complement strand
AGGTAGTTACACCGGTTTCTTTTTCACCATTGATAACTGCCCAGTTGATAGGTGCCGCACCACGATATTGCGGTAGAAGAGAAGCATGTAAATTAAAAGTTCCAAATTCCGGCATTTGCCAAACGATTTCAGGAAGCATACGAAAGGCAACAACAATAAATAAATTAGCTTCTAATGATTTTAATTCCTGAATAAAATCAGGATTCTTTAATTTTTCCGGTTGAAGGATTCGTAAACCTTTTTCAACCGCATATTTTTTTACAGATGATTGATGGAGTTGTTGTCCGCGACCTGCCGGTTTGTCCGGAGCCGTAATGACACCAACAACATTGTAATTATGTTGGACTAAAATATCCAAAGCAGGAACCGCAAAATCAGGCGTTCCCATAAATACAATGCGCAGGTTTCTTCTCATGCAGTAAAGATAAAATAATATTTCCGACTATAACTAAATGGAATTAATGAGTTATTTGAGAACTAATTTTGAAGTTTAATTAAATGCAAATTTGTGTAATTTGTAATGCTGCCGTTCATTTGAGTTTTAGTTTTGTTTAATTTTAATCTTGCAGTAGCATAATTCTCATTATAATAAATATTAACGCTGTCATTCTTTACTTCATAATTTCCGAAGTGTTGGTTTAATTCAAAAATACCTGTATTAAAACCATCGGAGCCATCAAAAGAAAAAAAATAGCTATCCATTAAAGTATTGATATCCGAATCTGAAGAACCTGGGAAATCATTTGTAACCATAAAGCGTGCGTATGCTGTATCTATCCAAATGCCTGTAATGTATTTTGATGTATCTGTTGAGACCTTATCTTTATTACATGAGTTTGTCAATGTAAATACGAATATACAAATTAGAATTAATGATAATCTTTTCATAAGAAATAATTATAAGTAAAGATAATTATTTATACTTAAAATGTAAAGAGTGCGATAAATAGTCGCACTCTTTTATTATGATTTATAAAAATGCTTAGCAGAATTCTTCGTAAGCTGCTACCAGATTGTCAGCAATCATTTTTGCAGGACGACCTTCAATCATATGACGCTCGATGAAGTGTACTAATTTTCCATCTTTAAACAAACCGATTGCCGGTGAACTTGGTGGATAAGGAAACGTGAATTCTCTTGCTTTAGCTACGGCATCGCTATCCACACCAGCAAAAACAGTCACTAAATTTGTAGGATGTTTTGCATGTTGAATAGATGCTAATGCTGCTGGTCTAGCGTTTGCTGCTGCACAACCACAAACAGAATTGATTACAAGTAACGTTGTACCTTCTTTTTGTGCTAATACTTCTGTTACGTCTTCTGATGTTTTAAGTGCTT
>DAOORG010000498.1:0-1352 GCA_035389165.1 Chitinophagales bacterium | reverse complement strand
CAGGTTGTTGTAAGATTAAATACATCGCCTCCACATAATCTTTAGCATGACCCCAGTCGCGCTTTGCATTTAAGTTTCCTAAGTACAATTTATCCTGCAAACCTAAAGCAATTTTTGAAACCGCACGGGTAATTTTTCGTGTTACAAACGTTTCACCGCGCAAAGGCGATTCGTGGTTGAATAAAATGCCGTTACAAGCATAAATGCCATACGCTTCACGGTAGTTTACAGTAATCCAGTAGCCGTACATTTTTGCCACTGCATACGGTGAACGCGGATAGAACGGTGTTTTCTCCGATTGTGGAATTTCCTGCACTTTACCATATAATTCCGAAGTAGAAGCTTGGTAAATTTTTGTTTTATTCTCTAATTTTAAGATTCTGATGGCTTCCAGTAAACGCAAAGAACCTACCGCATCTACATTCGCCGTGTATTCTGGAGTATCGAAAGACACTTTTACGTGACTCATCGCACCTAAGTTGTAGATTTCATCAGGCTGTACTTGCTGAATAATACGAATCAAGTTCGTAGAATCAGATAAATCGCCGAAATGCATGACAAAATTTCGGTTGTCAACATGTGGATCCTGATATAAATGGTCAATTCTGTCGGTATTGAACAAAGAAGAACGACGTTTGATGCCGTGAACTTCATAGCCTTTCTTCAATAACAACTCCGCTAAATAAGCGCCGTCTTGTCCTGTGATACCTGTAATAAGTGCTTTTTTCATCTGATTATTTCTGTTGTTTTTACTGAGCATTCCGAATATTCGGAAGAAATTCGCAAAAGTATTGATTTATAGTTTTTGCGAAAAAATTCATGCTCATTTCATGTATAAAAGTTAGAGAACTGCAAAATTACGCTTTTTTTTCGTTTTTTTGAGGTTATATGAAGCAAAAATTAGCCATTTTTCTATCCGGTTCAGGCAGCAATGCTCGGAATATTTGTACGTACTTCCAAAATCACGAAAAAATTGAGGTAGCACTGCTGCTGAGCAACAAAGAAAACTCCGGTGCTAAAGCTATCGGCGAAGATTTTGGAATACCGTATTACATCTTCACCAGAGAGCAATTTTATCACACCAACGAAGTGATTTCCAAATTGGAACAAAATAAAATTAGCACATTAGTTTTAGCCGGATTTTTATGGCTGATTCCTGAAAATCTGTTAGAAAAATACCCTAATCAGATTATCAATATTCATCCTGCGTTGCTGCCAAACTATGGTGGAAAAGGCATGCATGGCATGCACGTGCACGAAGCAGTTTGGCAAAACAAAGAAAAGGAAAGTGGCATCACCATTCATTTGTGTAATAAAGAATACGACAAAGGCGAAGTCTTGTTTCAGGCAAC
>DAOORG010000497.1:0-1361 GCA_035389165.1 Chitinophagales bacterium | reverse complement strand
GTACGCTGGTTAGCGCACTGCTGTTTAACGCACTCATCACTTTTGCTCTGTAATCACCATTTGCAGAATTTATTTGATTGTAATCTATAGGTTCTTTTGTTACTACAATTGCCATCCTATCTTTATTGCCTAAATTATCTGCTTGTAATGATTGATTCTTAGGAAACAAGCGATAGCCTGTAATGCCACAAAATGCAGTATGTTTCGGTGTGTATGGAAACAATACATAACTGCTGCCATCTGTTTCTTGTCCAAATATATAGATATAACACTCAATAGAATTTTGTACTTCTATTTTGAATTTAGTGCCTTTTGCAATTGGCGTTGTCGTAGAAAATAAATTTCCGGAATTTGTTAAGCTGATGTATTTTTTAGTATCGTTGTTTACTAAACCAATGGCACATTCAAATTTGCGTGCAGCCATCTCGCCGCGTTTTGGCAAGGGTTGCAATGCATATGCTTCTTTATTGAAATGCATAAAATCTTTGTAGCGCACCCATGCCACGCCATTCTCGCCCCAGCCTGGACCCCAGCTATTCATAATCTGGAAAGAACCGCCTTCCAATCGGTCGTCGTAGCCGATGATGCACATGCAGTGTCCTCCAAAACCTTCCATGCTGTAGTCATCCTGTGTGGGTTGCCATAATTGTTGACCAGCCATATCTTGCATAAAAGAACCGCCAACCATCATACCGCAAATTACAGGCGCACCTTTTGCCAGATATTGTTTGATAGCAAAAAAGTCGGTAGTATAATCATCGCCATCAACAGACAAACGTTCGTAGCCACGAATTTTAAATTGCTGTGCTGCCTGCAAAACCTGCTGGTTGGGCTCGCGACTGCAACTCTGATCGGTATATTCAAAATATTTTTTAGGAATATTGCCTGCTTCTGCCATGACTTTACAAGCATTTGGAATATAGGCACCCTGGCAATTTTCATGGCCAATTTGATTATACACAAAAGAAGGACTCATCGCAATTTCGTCCGGATTTTGTCCTGTAGAAGACGCTTCTAAAATAGTGCGTGCTGCATATGCGCTTCCCCAACCCACACAAGAGCCTTGCTCGCCCTGATCCATGCGCGATGGTGCAAATTTTAATAAACTCACAAACTCCGGTAACGGATTTCTTTCATATTCTGATAGTGCTGCAGCCACTTCTGCTTTGTCGTACACTTCTTCTTTCATTTCTGCACCGGTTTGTAATTTAAGCTCAGAAACTGTATCGCCATTAATTAAGTGATCTAAATCAAAGCGATTCATTTTTAAAAAGAAAAATCCAACAATTAATAAAATTGGTATAGTTATTAATGGTTTTTTGAAAACCAATTTCAAGAGGATAGGTAAGAAAGCCGTTAAG
>DAOORG010000496.1:0-1388 GCA_035389165.1 Chitinophagales bacterium | reverse complement strand
GCTAAGGAAATTTCTCGCTCCGTCATTGTAGAAAAATATATTGTAGGTGATGATTATCGCTTATTGGTCATCAATTATAAATTAGTGGCTGCAGCGAAACGCTCACCGGCACATGTAATCGGCGATGGCGTTTCTACCATTCAGCAATTAGTGGATGAAGTGAACAAAGACCCGCGCCGTGGTTACGGTCACGAAAAAGTATTGACGCAAATTCACATCGACAAGATGACGGAAGAAATTCTGGAAAATAAAAAATTGAAACTGTCTGATGTGTTGCCGAAAGGTGAAAAATTAAATCTTAAAGATACTGCCAACCTAAGCACCGGCGGCACGGCAACCGATGTCACCGACATTGTGCATCCGTATAATGTGCTGATGGCAGAGCGTATCTCAAAAATTGTAGGTTTGGATATTTGTGGCATCGATTTAATGACCACCGATATTTCTGTGCCTACCAACGAAACCGGCGGCGCTGTATTGGAAGTAAATGCAGCACCGGGTTTCCGTATGCACATCGCTCCATCTGATGGTTTGGCGCGCAACGTGGCAGCCAACGTAATAGACATGTTGTTTCCACCGGGAACACCGGCGCGTATTCCGATTGTTGCCGTGACAGGTACCAACGGAAAAACCACAACGACACGTTTGATTGCACACATGGCAAAAATGAAAGGCCACAGCGTTGGATACACCACCAGCGATGGCGTCTATATTCAAAATATGATGGTGCTGAAAGGCGATTGCACCGGACCAGCCAGTGCCGAATATGTATTGCGCGATCCGTCGGTAGATTTTGCCGTGCTGGAAACGGCGCGCGGTGGTTTGCTGCGTGCAGGTTTGGCGTTCGACCATTGTGATATTGGTATTGTGACCAATGTGGCTGCCGACCATTTAGGCTTGAAAGGTATCCACACGTTAGAGCAACTGGCAAAAGTGAAAGGTGTGATTCCGGAATCGGTGATGCCGAGTGGCTATGCTATTTTAAATGCCGATGATGAGTTGGTGTATAATATGCGCAAAGACCTGAAATGCAACGTTGCATTTTTCTCTATGAATGAAAACAACAAGCATATTAAAGCGCACATGAAACGCGGCGGTTTATCTGCTATTTACGAAGATGGATTTATTACGATTTGTAAAGGCGAATGGAAAATGCGTATTACCAAAGCGGTGAACGTGCCACTCACCTATGGCGGTCGTGCTACCTTTATGATACAAAACGTGTTGCCTGCGGTGCTGACCGGTTACCTGCGTGGTTTTTCATTACAAGATATTAAGCTGTCGTTGGAAACCTTTATTCCATCTGCGGCACAGACACCGGGACGATTGAATATGTTCAACTTCAAAAACTTTGATTTGTTGTTAGACTATGCGCACAACCCTGCAGG
>DAOORG010000495.1:0-1393 GCA_035389165.1 Chitinophagales bacterium | reverse complement strand
GTTACAAATCTTGGATTTTTAAATGCTGATGGCAGCACAAAATCATTCGGCAATTCGTTTATCAATTCACGTTTCTTTTCACCACAAGCAGCAATAATTACTTTGCTTCCTGTATTTAAACCATCGCCGCTATAATCCAACGTATCAATCGTTGTTTTGGTTTGAAAATGGATATCTCTTGATAAATCAATTCGTTCTAAAATATGCTGAAAGAATTTTTCTTCATCGTGCGTTTTCAGATTTTCATCATCGCTATTATTGGCAATAAATAAAAATTTAGCCAAACTTAATTGTCCGGTTCCTAATATGTGATTGGCAATCGTGAGCAATTCCTGTGGTTGTTTATTTTCATAATAAGGTGTGTAACGTTCACTGCCTATCGCTAGTAATAATGGATGCACACCAGCTGCATCAACTGCATGTACTTCATGCAAACCCGGAATTTCTGTACTGATAGCACTTCCTGTCATCTCGTGAATCATATTACCAAACGCCGTATCTTCTTGTGGTGGTCGACCAACTACTGTAAAACTCCAAATGGCATTTTTTTTAGCATATACATTTTTAACACGCATCAACGGAAAATCATGCTTCAACGAATAATAACCTAAGTGATCGCCAAAAGGCCCTTCTAGTTTGTTTTCATTTGGATATACTTCGCCTGTAATCACAAAATCAGCATCTGTACTTAAACAAAAACCATCTTCATCATACATATATCTGAAACGTCTGCCACCAAGCGCACCGGCAAATGTCAATTCCGATAAACCTTCCGGCAACGGCATCACCGCAGCAAACGAATGCGATGGCGGTCCACCAATAAAAACGGACACTTTCATCGGTTTGCCTAATTTATTCCATTTGGTTTGATGTACACCAATACCACGATGCAACTGATAATGCAATCCGATTTCTTTGTCTTGTATATAGTCGTTTCCGGAAAGCTGAATGCGATACATTCCAAGATTAGAATGCATGGCACCCGGTTTGTCTGCATCTTCTGAATAAACAATAGGCAACGTAACAAACGCGCCACCATCTTTTTCCCAGCATTGGATTTGTGGTAAATCTGAGATTTTTATTTTTTCAAATGAATGTGAAGAAACTTTTTTGGGTAATGCTTTCCATGCTGCTAAGGCAACACCAATATTTTGTATAGGATTTTTGATGGCACTCATAGGATCGGATTTGAGTGCAATCATTTTTTTTACATTTGGCAACGTATCTCTAAATAGATACTGGCTGCGTGTTGTAGTACCAAATAAATTGGAAACTGCCTGATATCTGGAGCCTTTTACTTTTTCAAATAAAATAGCTTTTCCTTTCGCTTCAAAAATTCGCAAATGAATGGCAGCCATTTCTAAATAAGGATCTACTTCTTCTTTTATACGAA
>DAOORG010000494.1:0-1399 GCA_035389165.1 Chitinophagales bacterium | reverse complement strand
GGAAAAAAGGAGATATCATTTGCATTGATAATTTTTCTACTTCACACGGCAGATTACCATACTATGGTCCAAGAGAAATCATGGTATGCTGGACTTCCTAATACCTAATTATTTCATATGCCATCATTAGATCAGGTTCAGATAAACACAGGCGAAGGCGGCCTGATAGTGCTAAAGATATGTCTGGCATTTATCTTGTTTTCGTTGGCTATTGATATAAAGAAAGAAGATTTTAAAACGTTGTACACCAATCCTAAATCGGTGATTGTTGGAAGTATCTCGCAAATCATTGTATTGCCCTTGTTTACTTATTTGTTGATTCTGGTTGCAAAACCACCTGCATCCATTGCGATGGGTATGATGATGGTGGCAGCCTGTCCGTGTGGAAATATGTCTACATATGTTTCCTATTTAGCAAAAGGATTTATACCTCTATCTATTACTATAACGGCAATTTCAACGCTGAGTGCAAGTTTCACCACGCCATTTAATTTTTATTTATACGCATCTAATTACGAACCAACAAAATTGATGTTGCAGGAAATTCACATATCCTTTAGTTATTTGCTAACTTCTATATTGTTATTATTAGTCTTGCCGTTGGTGACAGGTATATTGCTCAAAAAATATTTTCCGGAATTTATAGATAAAATTAATAAACCGGTAAAAACACTGGCATTGGTCTTTTTTATTGTTTTTCTTGTAGCAGCATTTGTTGCAAACAAGCAAGTGTTTATTGATTATTTACCGCAGATTTTCGGAATAGTTTTTATACAAAATGCATTAGCCTTTTTGATTGGATATTTCTTTGCCAGAATGTTTAAGCTACCTGAGACACATTGCCGCAGCATTTCTATTGAAACAGGCATTCATAATTCAGGATTAGGTTTAATTTTGGTAATGACCTTTTTTAAAGGCAATGGCGGCATGGCTTTAATAGCAGCCTGGTGGGGAATTTGGCATATCATTGCAGGTGTATCTTTGGCTTATTACTGGAAGAAAACAACTAAGCAGGAGCCAGTTTTGTAGCAGGCGGTTTCTTTTTTACAGGCGTTGGTTTTTTTACAAAAACAGTAGTTTTATCTTTGTCTGATAGTATAAATAAGGCAATGTAGTAAAATGGCATAAGAGGAATTTTATAGCGCACCAGCGTGCCAAAATTATAACTGGTAAAGCCTACTGAAAATGCAAAAATGATAGAGAAAACCAAACAAAACTGAACTTCCGGATTAGTTAAGATTAATTTCGTAAATCTCGAAAATCCTGTTTTGTATAAAAGTCGAATGGTGAAAAATAACGAGATTAACCCTTCTAATGCGGCAGGAATAAGTATTGGTTTTCTTGCTTCCCACAAATAGGGTCTGAATAACGCAACATTTACAGCTTTTGGAAATACTTT
>DAOORG010000493.1:0-1418 GCA_035389165.1 Chitinophagales bacterium | reverse complement strand
CGCTGGTAAGCAGAAAACCGACAAAAGAACCGATGCCGGATTTTATCGCAATATCAAATTTCTGACCTGCAATCAATTCACCAATCAGTGCACCCAAAAATGGACAAATTATTATGGAAATGCCACCAAAAGGAGCGAAGATAACACCAACAACTATTCCAATAAAACAACCACGAATACCGGCTTTGGTGCCGCCAAATTTTAGGGTACTCCAAACCGGAATGAAATTGTCTAAGATAGAAATAATGATAATGATGACGGCATAGGTGATTAGCAGCCACACCGGTAATTCTTCTGTAGTATGCAATCCGAAATAAGAGAGCAGTAAGGCAATATAAGCAATAGGCGGCCCGGGAAGCGGTGGCAAAACACAGCTCACCAATCCTACAACGAGTAGGATGATTCCGATGGTGATGATGATACTGGCTTCCAATTTTAATTAATTATTGAATGATTGAGTTGTTGAATTATTGAATAAAATCATTCCTTGTTAATTGTTTACTATTCCTAATGGTTTCAATTCCGTTCCTTCTACAATGATTTTATAGCCGTTTTGATGCGCCATGTAAAAAATTAAATCCATCACATCTTTCTTTTGTTCTTCTGCTTGTTTTATTAATTCTGTACTGAGCGCTTTCTCTCTGATTTTATCTTTTGCCAGCTTATTCAGTTTAGATAATTCCTGTTCACTGAAATCTGTAAACCAACCGCTGCTCAGATTTTCAAACTTAATATCCGTATCAATGGAAATAATTTCCGGTTTCGGCATTTGTTCTATAACAATCGTTTTCTCTTTTTCGTTCGTTGTGATTTTTAATTTTTCCAAATTATAACCAACAGACACTTTTGCATCTACTTTAAGAATAGCATCTTTTCGAAAGCCCGGAAAATCGATGTATTCAAAATCATTGTAGCGCATCAGTTCTGCATAGTTGCCTTCTACCGTTACCAGTTTCATCACTTTTTGTATACGCTGCACCACAATGGTGCTGTCCACCGTTGAGTTATCTTTTTTAGAAAATAAATCACTAATGAATAATTTAATGCCCAACAAGGCTACCATTAAAATTAAAACAGCAATTAATATATTTTTCACTTTTGAACTCATGCAAACAAACCTACATAAAAATCAGGTATTTTTTAAGAAATGCATTTAATATTTAAACACATAGACACATAGCCTTTTAACTATTTAATCTGTAAAGACTTTACGGTTCATGCTAAAGCAAGCGTGTCAATTAGAAAATATAGTTCTCGCTTCAGGCGAGCTTATGTTTTCTAAGTAGAAACGAAAATGATTATTACTTCCGGTAATGTCTATAAAAAAGAATCTATGTGTCTATGAGTTTAATAATTTAAGTCTGTTTTAAGAAAGCATTTTTGTAACTTTGTGTTATGAGCAGACCAGTAATTTTAGT
>DAOORG010000492.1:0-1428 GCA_035389165.1 Chitinophagales bacterium | reverse complement strand
GGCAATCCCGGAATCAATCAGTTTAAAAGAACTATTTTGCAGTTTTGCGGAGTTAATCCCGTTAAGGTTACGGTATTTTCTCCCGTAAAAAATGTTGCAGAAGACAAAATAAAAAAACATATTGATAAGACGTTTCAAATTGGGAAACAATTAAAATAGACAGATGAAAAATATAGCAGGATATTCCAAACTCAGTAAAGAAGAAAAAATTGAATGGCTGGTTGCCAACTATCTGAACAATGATCAGGAAGCTAAAGCGGAACTGATTTCCTACTGGCACCGCGATTTGAACACACAAAAAGTGCTGGATGAATTTTCGGAAAACACCATCACCAATTATTTCTTTCCGTATTCTATTGCACCTAACTTTTTAATCAACGGCGACTATTATTGTTTACCGATGGCGATTGAGGAAAGCTCTGTGGTGGCAGCTATGTCCAACGCAGCAAAATTCTGGAGCACTCGCGGTGGTTTCAAAACAGAAATTTTAGGCACAACGAAAATCGGACAAGTACATTTTATTTATAAAGGTGATGAAGCGCAATTAAAAGCTGATTTTCAAACCATCAAAGCGCAATTATTGGAAGGCAGCAAGTATATTTCTTTCAATATGGAACAACGCGGCGGCGGTGTCAAAGACATAGAACTGATTGACATGACGCAGTATGAAGAAGGTTATTTTCAACTGAAAGCATCGTTTGAAACCTGCGATTCCATGGGTGCTAATTTTATAAATACTTGTCTTGAAGAATATGCTTCTACTTTAAAAGAAATTGTTGGAAAAAATCCGAAATACGGAACCGTAAAAGTAATTCTGGCTATTGTTTCCAATTACACACCGGATTGTGTGGCACGTGCTACCGTGGAATGCAAAGTCGAAGAACTCGGAAGTTTCGGTGATATCAGCGCAGAAGAATTTGCAGAGAAAGTGCGCATTGCCGTAAAGATTGCAGAAGTGGATCCACATCGCGCCACCACACATAATAAAGGAATATACAACGGCGTAGACGCTTTGATTATTGCCACCGGAAACGATTTCCGCGCAGTGGAAGCTTGCGGTCATACCTATGCGGCTCGCAATGGAAGATACGGCTCACTCACACATTGCACCGTAGAAAACGGCATTTTCAAATTCTGGATAGATTTACCGTTGGCTGTAGGAACCGTTGGCGGATTGACGCAATTACATCCAATGGTGAAACGTAGTTTGCAGATATTAGGCAACCCGAATGCAGAGCAGCTAATGATGTTCTGTGCAGTGGCCGGACTGGCACAAAACTTCGCAGCACTAAAAGCAATGACAACTGTAGGCATACAACAAGGACATATGAAAATGCACTTGTTGAATATCTTAAATTATTATAACGCCAACGAAGAAGAAAAGGATTATGCGCTGGTGTATTTCAAAGATAAAATTGTTTCATTCAC
>DAOORG010000491.1:0-1441 GCA_035389165.1 Chitinophagales bacterium | reverse complement strand
AAATCATTCAGCTGGCTTTTCCATAATTCTCTGGAACTGTCCAGTTCATCTTTTTCTGCGAAGTCTGTAACGGTTAATATGGTTTCTTTAGTAATATCTGTTACGCGAATTCTATATTCGAAGAATGCTTTTTCGTCTTCTTCGTCTTCCCAGCGCAATTTAATGAATTCATCTTCTTCATAGGCTAACACTTCTGCAATCTGCTCTTCGCCATTCCACTCAAATGTAAATACTTCTCCGTTTGGATCTAAATCTACATAATCGGCAAACCATTGCACCAATCCGGATGGTGTTGTTAAGAAATTATATAAAATGGTCGGTGAAGACTTAAACGTTCTTTCTACTGTAAATGGAAATTTTTTAGCCATGGTTCTATTAATAATGTCACAAATTAAACAAAAAAATGAACTAAGCAACTTTTGTAAGATTTTTTTTTCTGTTACCACATTTTATGTAAAGTGTTATGCAGCATATCAACGTGTTAAATCACCTCAAAAAAAATACTTTGCAAGCCAAATCATACCATGAAATTCTATTCGGTAGTGACGATTATTATACTATTGGAAAGATTTTACAAAACCTCGCCTACCACAAAAAAACTTCCGGTAACCAGTATCAAATCATTCTCTTTAGCTTTAGACTTTGCTACACCTAACGCATCTTTCGGATGAGGATAGCTGGTTCCGTTTAACTGGTGCGCACCGGCTTTTTCCTGCAATATTTCTACGTCCAATTTTCTGGGCAATTGTGGTTCCGTAAAATAATAAACGGCATCTTTTGGAAGTAATGCCAGTATTTTATCAATGTCTTTATCTTTTACCGCACCGAATACGATATGCAATGTTTCATACTTTTCCAGTTGCAATTGCTCTTTAATTTTATGGATGCCATCTTCATTGTGTCCGACATCGGCAATTACTTTCGGATGCTTTTCCAATACTTGCCATCTGCCTAACAATTGTGTATTTTTCTTTGTGTTGGAGAAACCCAGCTGCAGTGCTTTATCTTTTATCTTAAATATCGTTTGCTGTTCTAAAATACTCAAAGCAGCCAGCACCGTTTTTATATTTTCTGTTTGATAGGATGAATGTAAGTCGCTGCAAATATTCACTTGCTTTCCCTGTACGTTGGCATCCAGAATTAAGAAATTAGGTGTGTTTACGGTTTTTACCTGTTTCACTACATCATCTGCAAAATATAAAGGCGCATGCACGGATGTTGCTTTTTGAATAAAAACGGCATCTGTTTCTTCATTTTTCCTGCCTATGACAACAGGTATATTTGCCTTGATAATTCCGGCTTTTTCTGCGGCAATTTCTGCTAACGTATTTCCCAGTAAATATTGATGGTCGTAGCTAATATTGGTAATAACGGAAAGCTCAGGTGTTATGACATTGGTAGAATCCAGTCTGCCGCCGAGACCTGTTTCAATAATAGCGAT
>DAOORG010000490.1:0-1466 GCA_035389165.1 Chitinophagales bacterium | reverse complement strand
AAAGTGGAACAAACCATACAAAACTTAATTGCGTTAGCGCCTTTGCACAATCCAATTAATTTAATCGGTATTCAAAAAGCAAAAGAAGTCTTTGCAGATGTTCCAAATGTTGCCGTGTTTGATACCGCATTTCATCAAACATTGCCTAGTCGTGCCAAGCATTATGCGATAGATAAGAACATAGCGCAAAAACACAATATCAAACGCTATGGTTTTCACGGAACCAGCCATAAATATATTGTTGAAAAAGTGGGAAAGTTTTTAAAGCAAGATGTAAAAAACCTGAAAATAATTTCCTGTCATTTAGGTAGCGGTGCCAGTATCTGCGCCATCGAATACGGTAGAAGCGTAGAAATATCTATGGGTTTAACGCCAATGGAAGGTTTGATGATGGGCACGCGTAGTGGTGATATTGATCCGGGAATTATTACATTCTTACAGGAAAATGAAAACTGGACAGCCAAACAAGTGGAAGATTTCTTAAATAAAAAATCCGGACTTGCAGGTCTAAGTGGTTTGAGTAATGATATGCGTGATCTAATTCAAAAAGCGGAAGAAGGCAACGAAGATGCACGTATCGCTATTCAGGTGTTTACACATCGGATTACAAAATATATTGGTGCTTATGCAGCAGTGATGAATGGTGTGGATGTAGTAGTGTTTACGGCAGGTATCGGCGAAAACAGCGCAGTAATCAGAAACAGAATTTGCACCGGCATGGATTTTTTAGGAATCAAAATAGATGAACATAAAAACGACTCGGTAAAATTATCTAAGGAAGCAGATGTTGTTAATATTTCTGATGAAAATGCACGTGTAAAAGTGTTAGCTGTAAAAACCGACGAACAGTTAGCAATCGCTTTAGAAACACAAAAAATTATTGAAGAGAAAAACAAAGTAAACTGCGTTCCGAAAATTCCGATTGCTATTTCAGCACGTCACGTGCATCTGACACGAGAAACGGTAGATGTTCTTTTTGGCAAAGATTATGAGCTAACGGAATATAAGCCTTTGTCGCAACCAGGACAATTTGCTGCCAATGAAACGGTCACTTTAGTAGGTAAGAAAAACAAGATTGAAAACGTCAGAATTCTCGGTCCATTGCGTCCTAAAGATCAGGTGGAGATTTCTAAAACAGATGAATTCTTTTTAGGTATAGATGCACCGGTGCGCGAAAGCGGTAAGACAGAAGGTTCGCCAGGCATTACACTTATTGGTAAAGATGGCGCAACTATTACTATTCCGGAAGGTGTTATTGTTGCCTGGCGACACATACACATGCATCCAACTGATGCAGCCATTTTTGGTGTGCAGGACAAAGATGTGGTGAGTGTGGATATCGACGATGAAGAACGACCGCTAACATTTAAAAATGTACTCATCCGTGTTTCCGATAAATATAAATTAGAAATGCATATTGATACAGATGAAGGCAATGCTGCAGAATTAAAAAGTGGTGAAGAAGG
>DAOORG010000489.1:0-1474 GCA_035389165.1 Chitinophagales bacterium | reverse complement strand
ATATTGGAGCACCCTGGGAAGACAGAGCGGAAAAAGGATTTATTTTAAGACAATACGCTATAGATTATGGGAAAGAATAATTACATACTGTTACTATTACTATTTCTGTGTATTTCTACAATGCTTTTTGCAAAACAGAATCCTGAAAAATACATTGTCTATTTTAAAGATAAGCCAACGAATGTGGATGTGACAAAACTGTTTAATGAAAAGGCACTTCAAAACCGGAAGAAATATAATATTCCCTTTGATGAACGCGATTTTTCTGTTGATTCAAATTATATTGTACAATTAAAAAACATCAATGCAACAATACTAAATACTTCTAATTGGTTGAATGCTTCTTTAATTTCTATTGATGAAAATGATATTTCAAATCTTGAAAATTTGCCATTTGTTACAAGTATTATAAAAGTAGAAAAAACAACCATTGGAGGCAGTGGCATAGCATCTGTTAAAGATATAAATGAATGTGAAGCAACAAATGATATACAGGATTTTGAAAATAACTACAGTTCTTCCTTTCCTCAGGTTAATTTACTTAAAGGTGAATATTTACATGAACAAGGATTTAATGGTGAGAATATGACGATCGCTGTTTGTGATAATGGATTTTATAACGTAAATAATAACAATGCTTTTACTCATATTTTCAATGAAAATAGATTACTTGGTACTTATGATTATGTTCATAGTGATTCTTTGGTCTATGACGAATCTCAGGGGCCACCTAATTATGTCAGTCATGGTTCAAATTGTTTTTCTTTTATCGCTGGTTATAAAGAAAATCAATTTATAGGTACAGCAACAAAATCTAATTTTTATCTATTTCACACCGAGAACACACCTACCGAGAGATTGCAAGAAGAATTTAATTTGGCAACAGCATTAGAACGTTGTACTCAGTTAGGAGTAAATGTTGTAAGTATTTCTCTAGGATATACAACATTTGATGTTCCTTCTGAAAATCATGATACTTCTGATATGCGTAAAAACAATACCCCTTCCGCAAAAGCGGTTAATATGGCTGTCTCAAAAGGTTTGCTTGTATGTGTGGCGGCAGGTAATGAAGGGAATTCATCATGGAAATATATTAGTTCACCTTCAGATGCTGATAGTGCTTTTTGTATTGCATCTGTCGATATCAACGGAAGCATCGCAGTTACAAGTGGTTACGGATTACCAAATGATCCAAGAGTAAAACCAAATGTTGCAGCAGTTGGTGTGTCTCCTTATCTAATAAATACATCAGGAATAGTTGGACAATTTGGTGGTGGTACGTCTTACGCCACACCTCAAATTGCAGGTCTTGCAGCTTGTCTCTGGCAGGCATTTCCAACAAAAACCAATTGGGAAATTAAAACAGCTATTGAACAAAGTGCTTCACAATACCTTACACCGGATAAGCGAATCGGATATGGTATTCCGGATTTTAAAAAAGCATATCAGTTGCTGTCATCCACCACTTATGTAT
>DAOORG010000488.1:0-1502 GCA_035389165.1 Chitinophagales bacterium | reverse complement strand
TACATTCCCTGCACCATCACCCAGCTATCCGTGTTTCTGCCTTTGTCATCCGTGCAGGAAATTTTGATTTTACCTATGGATGGTTGTATAAAAACCGGTTCGTTTTTTTCAACTGTCTTTATAAATTTATTATCTACATACCAGGATATGCGCTGCACATCATTAGCAGCCTGTGCCACCAGCATCAGTTCCTGCTGCTCTTTTGCGTTTATATAATACGTCAGGCCGTTCACCGGTTTGGTGATTTTCGGATGATTGTTTTCATACACTTTGCGGCACGCTGGATTATGCGGCGGCAAATGCACAAACGGTAAATTGTTCGATTCAAAATAACTCAACAACTCCGGTGCGTAGTTAGGATACAGCTTTTCCAAATAGCCATCATTCGGCAGGCAAGCCGCACAATACAACATCGTACTATCCGTATTCACCCAAACCTTCTTCAGGTGCGTACATTTCTTATTCGGACTCTTTCCCGGAATGTAGTACGCCATAATTTTACTCGTACAAAACTCATTCGGCACATCACCGCTTTCCGCGCACACATACCGGAACTGCAACTCTTTGGGCCGCTTGAACCAGTCTTTATCCGTATTCTTATTGATTGCAGTAAATATTTGCAGCAGCAACGGCGTGGCAATATCCGCACCATTCAGCTCCGGTACACCTTTGCCGTCAAAATTTCCGCACCACACACCAACCGTATAATTGCTGTTAAACCCAATGCTCCACGCATCTCTTCGTCCGTAAGAAGTACCCGTTTTCCAGGCAATCTTCGGCATATTCAATACACTTTCCGCACGGTTGGGTAAATCACTTCTGCGCAACGTTGTGAGTATCTGCGCCACCATATAATTTGCCTGCGGTGTTAAAATTTCAGTACCTCTTTTAGAAACCGCTTCTTTAGAAAACGTCGGCACAAAATAATCGCCGTTGTTGGCAAATACAGAATACATACCGGTGAGTTCTTCCAGCGAAACACCACAGCCACCCAATGCCACCGACAACCCTAATTTATCTTTGTCTTTTTGTATCTGTTTAAAATTAAGGCGATCCAGTGTGTTGGTGAGCGAGCTCACTTCTATATCGTTCAGCACTTTCACCGCAGGAATATTCAGCGACTGTGCCAACGCATCCGATAGGGCAACCTGACCGTGAAAATGTTCATCGTAGTTTTCCGGTGTGTAGCCGTCAAAATCTACCGGCACATCCGAGATAACCGAACGCGGTGTATACAAACCTCGGTCGAAGGCAATGCCGTATATCATAGGTTTCAGCGTGCTGCCCGGTGAACGAATGGCTTTCACACCATCCACTTGTCCTTGTGTGGCAGCGCTATAGAAATCGGGCGAACCCACATACGCCACCACTTTGTGCTGCTGATTATCGATGATATAAACCGCTGCATTTTTTATTTCTTTAAACTGCAAAACTTTAGAATAATTCTGTACAATTTCTTCCACTTCCAGTTGCATGTTGTAGTTGAGGTGCGTGGCAATAAT
>DAOORG010000487.1:0-1535 GCA_035389165.1 Chitinophagales bacterium | reverse complement strand
TATGGACAAACTATGGTAGAAAATGATACGTTTAATCATTCTATTGATGTGAGTGAGTTGGCTGCAGGTCAGTATATATTAACGTTGCAGGATGATGAACAGCAAGCAGTCAAGCAATTCATGAAGAATTAAAAACTAAATTTTAATTTTAATGAATGATTTCTATTTTATGTGAAACTACTTCATTATTCCATCCTATTATTTTTAACAAATACATACCTTCTGAAAAATTTTGTGTACTAAATGTATGCAAGAGATTATTTTCTATATTTTTCATTTCATAGATTTTCTCACCTAGCATGTTTAATAAGAAAATACTTTTCAAACCATCATATTCTACAGTTAGTATATTTTTTGATGGATTTGGATAAACTTTCAAAATCTCATTTTCTGAAAAAGAAGACAGCACAACAATTTTGCTGTGTGAAAATTTACCTGAAAAATCGGTTTGCTTAATTCTGTAATACGATAATCCTGAAATTAGATTATTGTCGATAAACGAGTAATCTTTTCTGCTATTCGTGTTCGTACCATTTACAATACCACACTGCGTCCATATTGTCAAATCTTCCGGTTGATTATGATGATTTAAACCTGCTGCCAATTCATCTGTTTTTTCAACAGTAAAAAAATAATTATTCACTTCTGACAGTGTTGTCCAATTAATTACTACTTCTTTATCATTTATTTTTTTTGCATTTACGGTGCTCCAAAAAACAGGAAGCAATGCATTGAAATTAATCAGCATATCGGAATTAGGATAACAACCTGCAATTGGATTACCATCACCTTCTACACCAAAAACTCTAATAGAATCAGGCAAAACATTTGTAACAAAAGTAAAATTTGTACATTGCTGTGCTACATTGCCGCACAAAGCAGTAGTGTTAATACATGCATAAGGTCTAGTAGCACAAGGTGCTGTTCCTGGATCTACATAATAAACACCATCCTGTACATTAAATGGATCAAATAGAATTGAGCCAGTAATTATACCATCCATAGTACAAGTAGAAAACCCTGTTATACTTAATGGAGAAAAAGATGAAATAGAAAATGTTGGATCAGTGCTGTAAAAACCAAATAAAATATCTCTTGTATTTGCATCTGCACCACTAACAAAACCAGTTATTCCATAGCCTACACAAAGTTGAGTTGTAATAGTGTATGGACCTGTACCTGTTATAGAAGTTAATGTATAATTTGATAAATTACAGGAAAAGCTTTGTTTGCTGCTTAGAAAAAGCAATAAACAAAAATATAGAATTTTAGGAATGTATAAATTTTTCATAGTAATGGTACTATAAATATACATTAAAAAATAGATTTTTGTATTGTTCAAAGACTAAGAAAATGTTATCTAAGACATACACTATCAGAGAGTTGAGAACGCTATTTATTCTTTTTTACAATTAATTTAATTGTTTTGATACGAACAGCTTCTAAAGGTCTGTCGTTTTTATCTGTTTTTACTGAAGCAATTTTATCCACCACATCCATTCCTTTTGTTACTTCGCCATAAATAGTATAACCCA
>DAOORG010000486.1:0-1539 GCA_035389165.1 Chitinophagales bacterium | reverse complement strand
ACGAAATGGATAATCAGTTACAGTGATGGTGCAAAATGCGAATCCTGGGTAACCAAAGATATAACACTTAATTCTGCAGAATCCGTTTCTTATTTCACCACCGGTATGAAAGGAAAAAAATCGCCTATCAACACGGAATGTGCCAATATTAACGGATGTGCGATTGAGTCATACTATACTTCCAGCGACGGCACTACGGTGTTTATGAAAACCACGGATATCAAAAAAGGAAAACCGGATGCATCGTTTTTTACGACCAGCGGTTATGAGATTACGGATGTTACAGGCATTCAGTTTTTCAAGTAGTTTTTTATCACTTCTTTAACAATAAAATGATTTCGCACGAAATCTAAAATTGTATTTTTGGTGAAACCTTAAATTTCCTGACATGCCAGTATTAGATTTTGATAAATTTAAAGAAGATTTTAGTCTCCATAATCACCGACCAAGAGTATTTTCATGGCCGTTTTTTGGTACATTAATTTTTAGTGCAGGCTTATTCATCTTGTATAAGTTAAATCAATACATCGACCCTTGGCAATCCTGGAGACAAGCATTAGGCAACGCTACCAATTTCTGTGAGATGAATCGCTTCGATCAGTTAATCGTACAACCTTCCAACACCTGGTCTAATTTAGGCTATATCATCGTTGGCCTTATGTTTATCAGCATTGCAAAGAATGACCACAAATACGAGCACAGACACCATGTAAACAATCTATTGGCAAAATTCCCGGGCTTCTCTTATCTCATTGGATTTTCTGCCTTATACATGGGTTTTGGAAGTTTTATGTATCATGCAACCTTGACTTTTTTCTTTCAGAAACTGGACCAAACAGGTATGTATTTCTTATTTATTTCTTTTCTGGCCTATGTTTTATTTAAACTGTTTCCGCAAATAAAATTCAGAGGAAAGACCTACGTATCCAACAAGTTTTTTATCATTTCAGCCGTTATCGTACAATTACTATTCTTTTTCTTTTTGTGGAAATTGCCGGTTAATATTTTATTTCCTTCATTAACCATATCTTTTTTCATTGTAAATTTTATTCTGATAACTAAAGTGAAAAATTCTGAATCAATAATCAGCTTACTTAAAGCATCCTTTATTACACTTTTGATTGCTTTTTCCATTTGGGTACTCGACATTACGAATAAACTTTGTTCACCTACCAGTATTTTCCAGGGACATGCTGCCTGGCATTTATTGAATACTGTAAGTATTTTCTTAGCCTATCTCTATTACAGAAGTGAAACGTTTTTGTCGCCTGAAGAAAAAGTAGTAGTAGAATCTGTTTAAACTTGGCATGGTTTTTAGGTATATTTGCATATATTCTAGTTTATGCAAAAGAAAATTCTTATACTTCTTATTACGATTTCAACGATTTTAAGCAGCAGCTGCGACGCCGTTTTACAAAACATTCAAAAGTCACAACAAGCGCAAATAGCTGCTAATCAGGCAGCCGGCAAAGCACCCAAACGTGCTTACACGCTAACATTACCAGCCAACAAAGACCGAATTTTACCGGATGGCTTTGC
>DAOORG010000485.1:0-1551 GCA_035389165.1 Chitinophagales bacterium | reverse complement strand
AAATGTGTCATGATCAAGCCACCGATAAAGAATCCGATAACGGCCACTAATGATGGAAGTTGCAGATCACTTAAACCGGAAATTGCATGACCGGACGTGCAGCCGTTTGCCCAACGCGTTCCGAAACCAATCAGCAAGCCGCCACCCAGCAGAATGGCAATGCCTTTTAACGTAAACAGATTTTCGGTACCAACAATCTCCACCGGATTAAATGTTTGATTAGCAGTTATACCCAGATTTTCCAAGGCTGTTTTTGTACTATCGGAAACGATAACAGCATCGCCGGCATCTAAAAACTGAAACGCCAGAAAGCCACCAATAATAGTTCCCAGTGTATAAACTAATAACCAGTCTTCTTTTTTCCAATCATAATTAAAAAATGGAACTTTACTGCCAGCGCCCAAAGCTGCGCATGTTGTTTTTAAACCGGTGGATATGCCAAAGCGTTGTCCGTAATACAACAACAGAAAAAGATTGACTGCTATTAAAGGACCGGCAATATACCATGGAAAAGGTTGTAACAAAAATTGCATACTCTACTTGTTTTGTAGAGTAAATGTAGGAAAATATTTTAATAGAACAAAAAAAATCCCGAACATCACTGTTCGGGATTGTTGAATCCAGTTGGTTAATTGATTTCTAGCTTCCGCACATCTCACATTCGCCCGGATTTTCTAAAGAGCACACTTTCTGTGCTGCTAAAAAATCATCCACGGTCATGCCAAATTCTGCGGCTCTTTCTTCAATAGATTTTTCCTGAACTACCGGTTCAGATAGTGTAAATATTTCTTGTTGTGCATTGGCTACGCTTTCATAAATAGGCGCAATAGTTGCTTTTTTTTCTTCGTAAGCAGCGGTCACTTCTTTTTCTGCTGCGCTGTTGGATTGTCTTGCTTTTTCTACATCTACCGTAAACTTGATTGGGTCTACAGCCGGACGAGAACGCAAATAATACATACCTGTTTTCAATCCTTTTTCCCAGGCATAAAAATGAGCAGAAGTCAGCTTTTTATAGTTAGGAGATTCCATGAATAAATTCAAACTCTGACTTTGATCGATGAATGCGCCACGATCTGCTGCCATATCAATGATAGAGCGTTGTTTGATTTCCCAGGCTGTTTTATACAACTCTTTTATTTCCTGCGGAATACCATCTATTGGCTGAATAGAACCGTTGTTAGCGATGATTGCATTTTTCATTTCTTCGCTCCATAATCCTAAGTCAATTAAATCTCTTAATAAATGTTTGTTCACCACCATAAACTGTCCGCTCAATACACGACGTGTATAGATATTGGAAGTGTATGGTTCAAAGCATTCGTTATTTCCAAGAATCTGTGAAGTGGAGGCTGTTGGCATTGGCGCTACTAATAAGCTGTTGCGTACACCGAATTCTTTAATTTCTTTGCGTAAGGTTTCCCAGTCCCAGCGGTTGGTAGGTGTTACATTCCACATATCAAACTGGAATTGACCTTCTGAAATAGGAGAGCCTTTGAATGATTCGTATGGTCCATCTTTTTTTGCAATATCCTTAGAGGCACATAATGCAGC
>DAOORG010000484.1:0-1556 GCA_035389165.1 Chitinophagales bacterium | reverse complement strand
GTGATAATTTCAGGCAATTTAAATTTTTCTGCCGCACCTAACACCAAATCCACTCCTTTAATTGAAGCAATTTCTTTAGGTTTCAGTTGAGCGTAACAACCTACCACTACCACATAAGCATCCGGATTCTGTTTCATCGCTTTGCGAACGATATTCCGACACTTTGTATCTGCCTGATCGGTTACAGAACAGGTATTGATGACATATACATCAGATGCTTCCTCAAAATCTACAGTAGTGAAACCGCGCTCCTGCATTTGTCTGGCAATGGCAGATGTTTCTGAAAAATTGAGTTTGCAACCCAAGGTGTGAAAGGCTATTTTTTTGTCAGTGACCACGATGCAAAAATAGGCATTCTAATGTTTCTAACACATAGACAAATAGGATTTATTATAAAAGCAAAACAGTCATTACTATTCTATCAGATTTTTAAGTAAAAATGGCATGGAAGCTTCGTTTCTACTTTATTTCGAAGTGGTCCATTTTTCAGGTTTAAAGCGATAATACACAATTGGTGGATTAATTAATTGTGATACAATCAAATAGGTTACTATTTTTATTCTGCAATGATAAAAATCGGCATCATAGGAATTGGAAGATTGGGTGCTCAGCATTTGGAAAAACTGCTGAATTCCGATTATTTTAAGGTAGTTGGTTGCTTTGATGCAGATTCTGCAAAATTGCAACGCATTGAAGAAGATTACACTATAAATTGCTTTAATGATGTGGATGAACTCATTAGTAAATGTGATGCTGTAGATATACTTACACCGGCAGATTCTCACTTTTATTATGCCGAAAAGGCAATTAGACACGGCAAACACGTATTCATTGACAAACCGATTTCCAATAATTTTGAGGAAGCCAAAAAAATGGTGGAACTTATTCGAGAAGCCGGCATCAAATTTCAGGTTGGACACATAGAACGTTTCAATCCTGCTTATTTGGCATTGCAGCATCTGGAAATTAATCCAATGTTTATAGAAGCACACCGTTTATCCAATTTTGATGCTAAACGCACTGCTGATTCTGTGATTTTTGATGTTATGATACATGATATTGACATTGTATTGTCTGTAGTGAAGGCTAATATTAAAAGTATCAATGCAAGCGGCGTTTCTGTTTTATCAGATCAGATAGATATTGCCAATGCACGCATTGAATTTGATAATGGCTGTGTTGCCAACCTCACCGCCAGCAGAACTTCTGTACAAAAGATGCGTAAAATGCTGTTTTTCCAAAAAGACAACCATATTACGCTGGATTTCCTCCACAGAGAAACGGAAATTTTGAAACTATCCGAAACTGCTAAACACAATTCTATTCCATTACGCACGCAGGAAAACACCAAATACCTGAATTCTGAGACGATGGTGCTGGAAGAATATGATGCATTGAAAGAAGAATTAAATAGTTTTGCGGAATGTCTTATTTTTAATACCGAGCCCAGAGTAAGTGCATTAGATGGACTAAAAAGTCTGGAAGTTGCGCATGAGATTTTACGAAAAATCCAAAAAATGAACGGACATCTTACTACTTCAGTAAATGAACCGCTT
>DAOORG010000483.1:0-1562 GCA_035389165.1 Chitinophagales bacterium | reverse complement strand
CAAATTAAACAGAAAAAAAGCAATGCACCCAGCGATGAATTAATGGCACAACAATTTACCATTTTGGTAGAAGCAATGAAATTGCATGGATATACACATTATGAGATTTCTAACTTTTGCAAAGAACCACATTTTGCCAGACACAATACCAATTACTGGAAAGGTATTCCCTATTTGGGAATTGGCGCTGCTGCACATTCTTTTGATGGAATAAAAAGATACTGGAACATCAGCAACAACACAGTTTATGTAAACAGTATCCTCAATAATAAACCAGCTCGTGAAAGTGAAGTACTATCAACAACGGATGCTTATAATGAGTATGTAATGACGAGTATTAGAACTATTTTTGGCACCGACACAAGCAAGATAAAACAAGATTTTGGCGTTGAATATGTACAACATTTTTTAGTAGAAATATCGCCTTTTATAGAAAACAACTGGGTTGTAAAATCTGATACTATTTATACACTCAATGATTCCGGAAAATTATTTTGTGATTACATTACAGAAAATTTATTTTTATCAAACGAAGAATAATATAAAGATATGAAGGCACCTATGGAATTTTATTTCAACGTATTTAACGAGCTGATTCCATTCAACAAATACATTGGATTGGAATTGGTAGAACTTAGTGAAGGATTTGCAAAAGCGACTATACAATTCAAACCAGAATTAGTAGGCGACTCCAGGATACAAGCGGTGCACGGTGGTGTCATTTCTGCTGCGATGGATGCGGTAGGCGGCATTGCCGGAATCAGCACATTAACGTCTATGGAAGATAAGCTGGTGACAGTAGATATGCGAGTTGATTACATTCGCTCTGCACGAAACACTGATTTAATTATTGAAGCCAGAATTGTACGCAGTGGAAACAGAATTATCACAACGAACATGCAGGTATTTGCAGCAGTTGACCATATTCTGGTGGCTGAAGGCAGAGGTGTTTATCATGCAAGCAGAAAAAAAAGCGATTGATTTTATTGTATCATGCTAAATAAAAACAGGATTTAAAAGATATCCCTGACAAATAAATAAACGACATACAACAACAACAGAAAAAACAAAAAACGGCATTTCCAGAGATTCAACGTGAGTTTTTTACCCATCCAAAGCATACCCATAATAAGTAAAGAAATTGCAATTAAAATAAAGATGTCTGTATTAAATGCCGGATTATATTGTATAGGTTGGATAAAAGCAGCAATTCCTAACATGCCTAAAATATTCAGCATATTCTGGCCAACCAGGTTGCTGATTTCAAATTTTGACTGATTGGATTTTGTGATGAGCATCCAGTATAACATAACAAAAGAACCGCCGAGCGACAAGACGAACTGCCCTAAGAATCGCTGAGAAAGTCCAAATTTTCTGGAAATATCTATCAGGTTATCTACCACTAAAACGCCACCTGCAACTAATGCAATAAGTCCAACCAGAATCATAACTATTGAGAACCAAAGCACATAATAACTTGGCTCTTCTTCTGTTTCATTAAACCAAATAGTGTGATGCTTTTTCACATTAAAATATCCGTAGGACATAAACAAGACAAATGC
>DAOORG010000482.1:0-1563 GCA_035389165.1 Chitinophagales bacterium | reverse complement strand
TCCAGAAATAATCTTTGTACGCCACATAAAATTCCAGCACGGTAAATTCAGGATTATGGGTTCTGTCCATCCCTTCATTTCTGAAGTTTCTGGAGAACTCATATACCCAGTCAAAACCACCTACAATCAATCTTTTCAGATACAATTCATTTGCGATACGCAGGTACAATGGAATATCCAGTGCATTGTGATGCGTGATGAAGGGTTTTGCCGCAGCGCCACCAGGAATACTTTGCAATACCGGTGTATCCACTTCTAGTGCTCCTTTCTCATTTAAAAATTCACGGATGGAATTCATCATTTTAGTACGTTTTACGAACGTTTCACGCACTTTTGAGTTTACGACGAGGTCCACATAACGCTGTCTGTATCTCATTTCCGGATCGGAAAAGGCATCAAACACGTTGCCTTCCTCATCTGTTTTTACTACCGGCAATGGTCGCAACGACTTTGCCAATAACACAAACTCCTTAGCATGAATGGATATTTCGCCCATTTTCGTAATAAAGACATATCCTTTTATACCTATAAAATCGCCTAAGTCCAACAGCTTGGAAAAAAGCACATCATACATAGATTTATCTTCACCCGGACAAATATCATCGCGACGAACATAAATTTGAATACGACCTTCGCTATCCTGTACTTCTGCAAAAGAAGCTTTTCCGGCAGGACGTGTGGCCATTAGTCGGCCGGCAACACAAACTTCCTGATAGTTTAAACGATTCTTAGTGCCGTCTTCCAGCACTTCTTCTTTATAATTTTCTTTGATTTCTTTGGACGTTACATTTACCGGATACAAAGGAGCCGGATAAGGATCCACACCCATTGCTTTTATTTTTTCTAGTTTTTCCCGTCGTACTTGTTCCTGTTCAGAAAGTTGCATAATTATAAAATTGAAGTGCAAAAATAAGATTTTTAGTCGACAGTCTATATTTTGCGTCCGATAGATTTACAACATCTTAATAATCAACGATAGCTTTACACACATTTAGGTTAAATGTTGCAAGGAAGCAGCAGTTAATGCATTAAAATCCACTAAAAATGTATGAATCCCTAACTTTTCCGGCTCCGATAAATTCTCCGGTTTATCATCAAGAAATAAACTTTCCGAAGCTGTAATTCCCTGTTGTTGCAGCACGAATTTATAAATCTCTTTATGTGGTTTTCGTAAGCCAATTTCCTGCGAGTAATAACAGGTATGAAAATTTTCCTGCAAAATATCTTCACCAAATTCTGCCACCATATAGTTCCGGATAAAATCCATGTGGATATGATTGGTGTTGCTTAATAAAATCAGTTTGTATTTTTTAGATAATTGTTTTAATACATCCACTCTGTGTTTTGGAATATCTTTCAGTATTCCGTTCCAATGATGAACGACTTCTTCTTCTGTGATGTTTTTATTTACAGCAATCTCTTTCAACTGTTGTTTAAAATCCGGCACACTCACGTTGCCAGTTTCAAATTGCTGGAAGTATTGCTTCTGCTGGAGCGATTGAAACTTTTCCGGTTGAAAGTTCGGCAATAAATCTTCTTCCAGCCATTCCTGTTCTGTTTTCA
>DAOORG010000481.1:0-1574 GCA_035389165.1 Chitinophagales bacterium | reverse complement strand
CCAACACCAACCAGCATCCACATCCATGGAATGATAAAAGCACCGCCAATAGAAAGCGATACTGCATTGCCGGCAATAATTCCCAGTATAATTCCTAATATTCCACCTAGCTGGCAAATCACGATTGCTTCCAGTAAAAATTGCAATCGTATCGTTTGGCTGTTGGCACCGATTGCTTTTAATGTTCCAATTTCCTTGGTTCGTTCAGTCACACTCACCAGCATAATATTCATCAATCCGATTGCCGCACCTATGAGTGTAATAATGCCAATTATAAAACCTGCTACCGTTGCATAACTCATTTTTTCCACAAACATTCCGGAAATACTGTCGCTTTTTAATAAGTCAAAATTGATATCTTGACCAGGATGCAATTTTCGCACATTGCGCATCAGTAAAGTTGCTTCATCTTGTACCGGTTCCATGTTTTCCGGATCATCGCCTTTCACACTAATCACATAAGATGGATTGTCCTGCGGATAAAGTTGTCTGGCCTTCGTTAATGGAATTAAAACAAGATTGTCTGTGCTGATAAAACTCGAGCCTTTTTCATCCAGCACGGCAATCACTTTGAATTTTACATCATCAATCCGTACAATTTTATCATCTATAGTATAATTTGTGCCAAATAATTTTTTAGCAACTGTAAAGCCTAACATAACCACATTCGTGCCGGTTTTTAATTCTGTTTCTGTGAAATTCCTGCCTTGTAGCAACACATAACTTTCATTGCCCAGATAATTTTCGTCACTTCCAAAAACCAGAATATTTGGATTGGTTTTCTTGTTGCTGAATTTTATAGTAGAACCTTGATTGCCGATATACTGGACTGAAGTAGCATATCTGTCATTAAATTTTTCTTTAAACTGAGTCGCTTCCAGATAAGTAATACTTCGAAAAACTTTAACAGGTGCATCCTTGTCGGCATCCAGATTAAAACCTAAACTTCTGTTACGGATTTTAAACGTACCGGCACCCATACTGCTAAAGCTTTTGGAAAGATAGCTTTTTAGTCCATCAACAGAAGTAAGAATACCAACTAATGCCATTATACCAAATCCGATAATACAACAGGTAATAACCGTCCGAACGATATTGGCTCTGACAGAACGAAAAGCTAATTGTAAAACTTCCAGAAAGTTCATGGATGTAAATGTAATAAGATATTGGTAGAAAAATTAGAAACAATATTACATCTTATACAGATCATTACGATCAGGATATCGCCAGTTTATGTATAAAGATGTACAGATGACAGTTCCGTTTATAAGATAATTATCTTTTCCGATAATATTAAAGACGATACCGAATACCGTTTTTCCTTCTGGAATCTCAATTTCTTTGAAGTCAATGATGTTTGCTAGTTCATCATCATCCAGTAAAAACAGCTGGTCTGCATACCAGGCGTCCGGCCAGGAAGCATTCTGGTCAATATTGGTATAAAACACTTCACGGCATTCAATATCTACATTTATATAATAGGCGAAATCAAAACTGGCCTGGATATACAGGCAATATTGATCAGAAGTATAGACTTTAAACTCAAAACCGGCATTGTAAGCATGTTGGTTAAA
>DAOORG010000480.1:0-1578 GCA_035389165.1 Chitinophagales bacterium | reverse complement strand
AAAGAATAAAAAATGCAGTTAAATTTTAAAATAAGATGGATAGTATTTTAAAATTTAACTGCATTTTTTATTCTTTTGCTCTTCTGAAAACATAGGAAAGTCCTACTTCTGCGTAAATATGTCGTATCCATTTCTGATTGCTTGGATAGCGGTAAAAAACGCCTGTTCCAAAATTAATGGCCAGCGGCGTTCTCATATTTTTTGAAAAATCATATCCGGCTACCAGCTTTCCACCCAGCATCAAGTTATGATGTCCGAAAAAGACTTCTTTAAAAGTACCATCATCCTGACGTTCATAAACCGGAGCGTTCATTTTTGTAAACATATAACCCACATCCATGTTCAATTCTAAAAAAACACCTTTATAAAATGTATGGCGGTATGCTATTTCAGGAATAAAGAAGAGTGCGGTATTATAGCGTTTTCTATAAATGTATCCAACTGTTGGTTTAATGTATATTTCTCTTTCTATTATTCTTGGACTGTAAACACTTTTTCCTTTATTTAATTTAGGTTTATAGAGCAAACGGATGCTGCCGCTGAACGACATTCCCAGATTTATATTTACAGGTTTAAATAATTCCATATCTGCAATTCCGGAAATGGAAGCCAGATATTTCTTATTTTTTAATCCGTCTGTTTTTATGATGTCTTTATATTTATTATCCTGTGCAATAGCCGAACTTAGCGTATACATCATCACAAACAACAATAAAGAAAAATATAAAAACTGCTTTCTCATTTATAAGTTCTAAATTAGGATGCAAAATAAAGAAAAATCGGGAGTTTTTAGGTTTGTAGGTCGAATTAAAAAAAATATGAATAGAAATTTAGTGGCTATTCTACTTATTATAAATGTTAAACTAAAAAAGGTGTGCTTTGTAAGCACACCTGCATTAAAAATATAACCAAAAAACTAATTGACACAATGCAAGTTTAATTGCAGATTTGTGTGCTATGTTTTTTTAATTCAATTTATTAAGATCCTGGTAAAAGTACCTTATCAATTACATGTACCACACCATTGCTTGCCTCGATATCAGTAGCAGTAATGTTAGAAGTTCTGCCTGCTCCGTCTTTAATTTTAGCACCACCTGTTAAATCGATTTCAAAAGTGTTACCATCACCTAAAATTGGTGCAACTACCTGACCATCTGTTAAAGAGGTAGATAATACTTTTCCGCTCACTACGTGATATTTTAATACTGCAAGTAGTGTTGCATCATCAATATCAGCTAAACTTGCAGCATCCAGTTCAACTAAAAGTGCTGCAAAAGCTGCATCTGTTGGTGCAAAAACTGTGAATGGTCCAGTTCCGGCCAAGTCATCATCTAAACCTGCTCTTACAACAGCTTGTACTAAGATGCTGAGATTAGCATTTCCTTGTGCAAGTTGTACGATGTTTTTTAATGGCTCCGGTTCATCTTCTTTACATCCTGTGAAAGCAAATGCCATCGCTAAAATTCCTAAAAGTGTTAATTTTAATTTTTTCATGTTGTTTAATTTTTGAGTGATTAATAAACTCTTAAACAGCATGAAGTTTATTTTGTTTAAACTTTTTTAAAAAATATTAAACAA
>DAOORG010000479.1:0-1582 GCA_035389165.1 Chitinophagales bacterium | reverse complement strand
CCTTCTTCGGATTTCACGACTTCACCTTTCGGAATCGGAATTTCCGCTTTGTCGAGCATGTATTTAGTATCTTCTTTATCGCAGGCAATTTCCACACCGATAGAACTGGTCTGGCTGGTTACGGTTGCCTGAATTCTTTTCTGATTCGCGCCATATCCAATCTGACATAAAGAATATTTATTTAAGCGAAACCAGGGCATGCCACGTGAGAAAGCTTCTTCCACAATAGAACCGGTACTTGGCCCTAGTCGTTCTTCTTCGCGCATTTCGCGCATTTCCTTGATGTCTTTATCTAAATTATATTCTTCGTTGTTGGTGAGTGCTTCTGCAATACGTACGGCAGCTTTTGCGGCATAGACACCAACTTTTTCTTCCATGTAATCAAACACTACAAAGTAAACGCCTTCTTCGCCATAGGTTCTGGTTCTGCCAAAGCCAACATTCATACCTGCCAGCGTTTGTATTTCCAGCGCAATATGTTCAATAACATGACCCATCCAGGTGCCTTCTTCCACACGCTGAAAAAATCCGCCTTCACAACCCACGGAACAGCGATGAGAAATCATAGTTGGAAACATCGTTTTTAATCTATCGAGAAAACCATCAATGGTATTGGTTGGTCTTTGTTCGTATTCCTGTAAATCAAGCGTCATTACAATTAACTTGTGTCTTCTGATGGACCAGTAATTGGGTCCGCGCATGGCTCTGATTTCTCTAATCTTCATATGGAACGTTTGGTTGTTTTAATTTTATTTAATTTTCAGGTAAATGTGTATAATGCATTTTCTGAAATTCCCTGTCCAAAGTTTAAGAACGATGGAATGAGGATTTGCTTTTTATTTAATTCATTTTGAAAATACTTTAGTAAAGTAGCAATTTTTTGTAAAATAAGAATAAATTGCAGCAGATTTTATCACTTAAATTAAAATATGCGAGGAATACTGATACCAATTGGCGGAAATGAAGATAAAGGAATGGGTGAAAATGAAAAATACACACATGAATTTATAAGCAAAGGAATTTTAGCCAATGTATTGAAGGAAAGCGGCGGCAAGGATGCGAAGATAGTGGTGATTACTACAGCTTCCAGTATACCCAGAGAAGTTGGAGAAAATTATATGGATGCATTCACTAAACTGGGTTGCAAAAATATTTCTATTATAGACATTCGCGAGCGCGAACAATCAGACACGCCGGAATTTTTACAATTGATCACAGAAGCGAACTGCGTGATGTTTTCCGGTGGCGACCAATCTAAGATAGTAGATAAAATTGGTGGTACGATGTTGCATGATATTATCAGAAGAAAGTTTGCAAACGAAGTTTTTGTGCTGGCAGGAACCAGTGCCGGTGCCATGTGTATGAGTGTGGAAATGATTAGCGGCGGACATAGCACGGAAGCTTTATTTAAAGGCGGTGTGAATATGCGTGATGGTATGGGATTTTTGCCGGATGTGATTATTGATACGCATTTTATTCAGCGCGGAAGATTCGGCAGGTTGACGGAAGCAGTGGCAGCATTTCCAAAATTATTAGGCTTAGGATTGGCGGAAGATACCGGACTGATTATCCGAAATGCTAC
>DAOORG010000478.1:0-1605 GCA_035389165.1 Chitinophagales bacterium | reverse complement strand
GTTTTTGGTGTCGTTTGCGCAAAGCCATTTTGCAAGTACAACAAAGAGGAAATAATAAGTATCGTATTTCTAAGTATCATGGTTCTGTTTTTTTAGATGTAAATAATAATAGGTATAATCCGAGTATTGTAATATCTAAGTTATAAATTCTCATGATAAAATAGGTCATCACGGCAAAAATAAATAAAGCGATAAACAGGAATCGGTCGTATTTTTTAGTAAAAAAGCCAATGATGAAAATAGCTTGTGTTAAAAATAACAGCACATAAGAAATTCCGGCTACTGCAGGACGAGCAATTAAAAAAGAGGCTACCTTATAGCAAATATGCGACGGATTCAATATAGCTAAATCGCTGTGCTGGTTGACTAAGACCGTTGCAAAATTGGATGGATCTGATAATCCACCGTTATAGAATTTATAAAAGGCAGAAGCCACCAGAACATACACTAGAAAATATCTGCTGAATTCAGCTACCAATGCAAACGTTACATCTTTCTTAAAACAAAAAGGCAGCAATGCAATAAATACGGTACTCATACTTTTTGAATGGGTACAGGCATAAGATTCCAATGTCATCCGCTGTACAAAAAAGAACAGCAATAGCAACGTACAAAAAACTGCGCGGTGTTTGTTGGAGAAAAAACAAGCCAGCGCAAAAATGACCACACCGCTATCTATAAACAAGCTTGCCCAATAATGTTGGATAATGAAATGTGGAAATCCTGTTAGATGGCTCAGCCAGAATGCATAATCCAAGTCCGGACCTTTCACTGGCTGCCCTACTGCAAAAATAAGAAACGAACTACTGTAGTAGCGATAAATCAGTAACACTAAAAAATAGCCAAACACTATTTTGGCAAAGGTGTTTCTATTATGGAAATGAAAGTTGAACAATGCTTTCATGGATTTACTTTTAATACAGACCAGCTGTTGTTAAGCGCTTCAAATTTTCCGTTGGTATAACTGTATTGTACATCTCTCAATTCGAGTGTGTCAATTTTTTTGTGCAGACATTGTTCTAAATATTGCTTTAACCAGGTAGGATAGGTTTCGGCTTCTTCCTTATGATTGTTGATTTTCCAGGCTGCAAAATGATATACACTTTCCGGAAAAAGCCGAGTCCTGTTTATGACAACATCATTCATTGGATCCTTAAAATTATTCATGCGTTGCCAATTGTACATTTTGTAAGTATGCAGCACACTTAGCTCTTCCCAAATTGGCAATGCAGTGATGTTTAAGCGTTCTCCATCGACAAATATTTCTGTTTGCGTAATGGTGTCCGGCAAAGTGGCTGGTCGTGAATACATATCCCAAACAAACCAAGGAAAGGAGTGAATACGCTTCTGATTAAAATACAATTGGAAACCTATAAACAATAGTATAAATGAAAACAGGATTTTGTTTTGCCTGAACACGCTGACTAAATATAAGTTTTGAAATCTATTCATTCCTTTTCTGTCTTATGCCTGCTGTATTTTGCCTCTATCCTAAAATACGGCTTTGAAAAAATGATAACAAATCATCAGTACTAAAATTATTTTGATGCCGCTGGTAAGCAGAAAACCGACAAAAGAACCGATGCCGGATTTTATCGCAATATC
>DAOORG010000477.1:0-1607 GCA_035389165.1 Chitinophagales bacterium | reverse complement strand
CCGGCTAAAGGCGGCAAATTTTATGGCGGCACCTTTCGCACCAACGAAGAAGAATATTTTAAATCACTCTATCCGTTAAATATTACCGAAGTGGTGGCGCACCGAATTTGCGATCAGATATTTGATGGCCTGGTCACTTTCGATGACAGCACACTGGCTGTGATTCCGGCATTAGCTTCTTCCTGGGACATTGATGCAACAGCTACAAAATATACTTTTCATTTACGCAAAGGTGTCTTTTTTCACGATGACCCATGTTTTCCAAATGGAAAAGGTCGCGAACTGAAAGCGCAGGACGTAAAATACTGTTTCGACAGACTCTGTTATCACAATCCTGCAGATAATCAGGGTTTCTGGATTTTTAAAGGCGTGGTGAAAGGCGCTTCCGAATATGATTCACTAACCGCAAATAAGATTGTTCCGGACAGCGGCGTGAGTGGTGTTAGAGTTATTGATGACTACACCATTGAAGTTGAACTGGAAAGACCTTATGCTGTTTTTCTGGCACGTTTGGCTTTAATCTTTGGAAAAATTTATCCGCGCGAAGCCGTTGAAAAATATGCAGGAGACATCCGCATTCATCCGGTAGGAACAGGTCCTTTTTATATGAAAATCAACAAAGACAATCAGGTTACGTTTCTGGCAAGAAATCCAAATTACTGGCAAACAGATTCTTTTGGAAATCAACTGCCGTATTTAGATGCTATCCGCGTTTCCTATATTAAAGAAAAGAAAAATGAGCTGATGGAATTTTCTAAAGGAAACAGCGATTTGGTCTATCGTTTTCCATTGGAAATGATTGATGAAATTGTAGATTATAAACATCAGCTAAAACCTGCGTACAAAGGATTTCAGTTGCAATTTAAACCACAAATGGCTTTGCAATATTACGGATTCCAGCATCAGGGAAAAATCTTTAACAATGCAAATGTGCGCAAAGCATTTTGTTATGCCATCGACCGGCAAAAATTATGTGATTTCACATTGAAAGGCACCGGATTTCCGGCAATTTACGGAACCGTTCCGCCAGGAACCGGCACGTTTGATTCAAAAACAGTGAAAGGGTTTACCTACGATCCGGCAAAAGCCAGAGAATACATGGCAAAAGCAGGATTTCCGAAAGGAAAAGGATTTCCGAAAGTAACACTGGAATTAAATTCCGGTGGTTCCAGAAACTCACAAGTAGCAGAAGCACTGAAAAAAATGATAGAAGAAACATTGGGTATTCAGGTCGACTTACTGATTGTTCCGTGGGCACAACATACGGAAGCGGTGGAAACTGCAAAAATCGATTTTTATCGTTTAGGCTGGAGTGCCGATTATCCGGATGCTGAAAATTTCCTGAATTTATTTCACAGCAAATATGTTCCTGATGACATCACTCAAAAAACATATATCAACTCTTTCCGTTATAAAAGCAAGGTTTTTGATTCGTATTTTAATGAAGCTGTAGCCACGGTTGACGAAGCTAAGCGAAATGCGCTTTACATGAAAGCCGACCAGCAGGTGATAGACGATGCTGTAGTATTGCCAATTTACTATGATGTGGACTATCGTTTATTGCAGCCAAACGTGAGAAACTGTCCGCAAAATGCGATGGAACAACG
>DAOORG010000476.1:0-1612 GCA_035389165.1 Chitinophagales bacterium | reverse complement strand
CCGCCGTCTAAAGCTTCGTGACAAACAAAGTTCAATGATTCTAAAGCATCCCATTCAAAGCGTTCTACTTTTCCTTTGATGAGTCCTCTAAAATGTGCTTTTACGATGTCAGACGTTAAATATTTTTTCAGTGTTTCAAAATCTTCTTTTGATTTTGCCATCACGCCGATGTTGCATACATTGTTCTTGTCGCCACTTCGAGCACTTGCTATGTCTATTAATTTTATTGTTTTCATACTATATATTTTTTGTATCACAGAGAGCATTGAGTTTTACCCAGAGAGCACTGTGTATTTCTTTTTGTAACTCTGTGATATTTTTATAATTCAACAAAATTTATTTCCTGTTTTATCAATTCCCTTGGTATCAATGTTGGCCATAAGCTCAACATGGCGCGGTTCATGTTGCCCCAACCAGGTACGGAAATTACACCAGGAGGTCCATTTAATCCTAAACAAGTGATGCCTGCAATAGCAGTTTTTCCGGTGCGGTCGTCTTTGTGTTTTAAGGCAATTCGTAAACCGAGTTCACTACGCTGATTCAATTCTTCAGCAGCAGGAATGTCCACAGCATCTTCATGCAAACCATTTACACCAATGATATTAAATCGAGATTCAATAATTTGTACCGGCAATTTTGCCCAGGTTTCTTTCACTGCTTTGATAAACATTTGTACTTTATCATATGCAAATGGATAAGAGAAAAAGAAGAATTGTTCGGTGACGAATCCTTCGTGTTGTCCCATCACGAGTTTCAGTTTTTCCGGACGAGGTTTTCCTTTAATACCGGAAAGACTAACGCGATTTTCTTCTACATCTTCCAGTTTGATATTGGATAAATCCACTACCACATCCGGTGTGATGTAATTGGTTGGATCGTGAATTTCATACACGAGTTGTTCGCGAATCGTATTTCTGGAAACTTTTCCGCCTGTATTTTTAGCTTTAGTCAGCATGGCAGTACAGTCTTCATTCACATGAGCAATCGGATAGCCTAAGTCCGAAACACTATAATTCATTGGCCATTCTGAATAGGCATTGCCACCGCTGGCTTGTCCGCCGCATTCCAGAATATGTCCTACCGTGATGCCAAACGCCAATCTGTCCCAATCTTCCTGTGTAGTTGCATCGTCGATTTTCCAACCGTATTCATGCGCCATGATACCCAGTGCTAAACATGGATCTGCCACACGACCTGCTAATATTAAATTAGCACCTTGATCTAGCGCGTCTTTGACGGCTTGTGCACCAGTATATACATTCGCATGTGTTACAGGATATTTTGCAGGATAAGGTTCGCCGGAATCCAGATTTTCGAGCAATAATCCTTTTTCTTTAAATTCGTCCAAACGTGCAGCGCAATCGTCACCGGTGATGGTAGCAATTTTGATGCCTTTGATGCCAGACTTTTCCAGAATCGCTTTCACTTTTTGGGCAGCACTTTCCGGATTTAAACCACCGCTGTTGGTCACGATTTTGATGCCTTTGGAAAATGCAATAGGATATAATGTTCTGGCGTGCACTTCTATGTCGCGCGCATAACCCATGCCTGGGTCTTTGATTTTATCTTTTTGCAAGATAGATAATGTCAACTCTGCTAATGCATCATGCAT
>DAOORG010000475.1:0-1613 GCA_035389165.1 Chitinophagales bacterium | reverse complement strand
TAAATTTTCTTTTTCTAATTTGACTGTAATCCAGGTTTTGTCAAATGTCACCGGATATTTCTTATAAAAATTGATGGCTTTTTCATTCCAGTCCAGTACGTGCCAACGCACCTGATTGATTCTCTCATCTTTGGCAATACTGATGAGTTCATCCAATAATTTTTTGCCGATGCCGTGTTTTCTGTAAGCTTCTTTCACTACCAAATCATCTAAATACAACATGGAGCCTTTCCAGGAAGAATAACCATAATAATACAGCGCTATACCTACGATATTATTGTCTGTTTCTGCCACTAAAACCTGAAATCTTGGGTTTTTGGCAGTACCTTCTTCAATAAATTTTTTAAGCGAATTAGTTGGCTCATTCGGTTCATTTTCAAAAGCAGCTAATTCTTTGATTAACTCGTACACTTGTACTAAATCATTTGGTTCTGCTTTTCGTATCTCTATGTTTTTCGTTTTCATTTTTCGGACTGCTAAAATAGGTAAATAGTTATTGCTTATTGGTCTATAGTTATTAAGGAATAATTAAAATGAGCAGTAAGTGGTCTGCACGGCTGGAAAGCTAAAACTTGTAGAATGTCTGAATAACAAGCCGTCTGACCACTCTTTAGTAAAACTTAATTACCTATATTTGCACCACAAAACTACAATATGCGTGTAATTACCTTTGATGAATTTATTGCCATAAATCAGGAAAAACATCCGGAAGCGACCGGTGAGTTGTCAGGCTTACTACGCGATATCGGTTTGGCGTCCAAAATTGTAAATAGAGATTTGAGCAAAGCAGGTCTCGTCGATGCCATTTTAGGTGATGCCAATGAGATAAACGTGCAAGGCGAAGAAGTGAAAAAATTGGATATTATTGCCAATGAAGTATTGAAAAAATGCCTGCAAAACAGTGGTGAATGTTGTGGTATTGCCAGCGAGGAAGAAGAAGATTTTGTAGCCTTTAAAAACAGAAAAAAAGCAAAATATGTGGTGTTGTTTGATCCGTTGGATGGTTCCAGTAATATTGACGTAATTGCACCGGTCGGCACGATTTTTTCGGTGTTTGAGCGTGTTTCAAAAGTCGGCGAATTGTGTACGCTGGATGATTTTTTACAAACTGGAGAAAAGCAGGTAGCTGCAGGTTATGTGATATATGGTTCTTCCACGATGTTGGTGTATACAACAGGTGAAGGTGTGAATGGATTTACCTTAGATCCGACGATTGGCGAGTTTTGTTTGTCACATCCTGATATTAAAACACCATCGAGTGCAAAAACGTATTCAGTGAATCAGGGAAATTATTATTCGTTTCCGGAAAACGTGAAAAAATTTGTAGATTATTGTCAGGATACTACCGATAAAAAGGCATTTTCGTTGCGTTATATTGGTTCTATGGTGGCCGATTTTCACCGTAATTTATTGAAAGGCGGTATTTTTATATATCCGGCCACAAAAGACTCACCGAAAGGAAAATTGCGTTTGATGTATGAGTGCAATCCGATGGCATTTTTGCAGGAACAAGCTGGTGGAAAAGCTGTGAATGATACGCAACGTATTTTAGCTATACAACCCACAAAATTACATCAACGCACTGCGGTGTATATTGGTTCTAAGAAGATGGT
>DAOORG010000474.1:0-1614 GCA_035389165.1 Chitinophagales bacterium | reverse complement strand
TTAAAAGATTTTGAAGAAAGAATAAAATAACATGAGCCACAAACTTTATCAATCCTACAAACAGCGACCAACTATTGCGGAACATTATGATGCCATTTGTATTGGATCAGGATTAGGAAGCCTGACAGCAGCCTCTTTACTTGCCAGAAAAGGAATGAAAGTTTTAGTCTGTGAAAAACATACTACACCAGGCGGTTTTACGCATGTGTTTACACGCAACGATTACGAATGGGATGTTGGTTTACATTATGTAGGCGATATGGATAGGAAAGGTTCTCTTTTGCGCGTGGTGTTTGAACATATTACCGATAAAAACCTGAAATGGGCAGACATGGGTGAAGTGTACGACAAAGTAGTTATAAAAGACAAAACCTACGAATACTTGAAAGGACTGCAAAACTGGAAGTCGAAAATGAAGGAATATTTTCCAACAGAAGAAGATGCACGTGCGATTGACAAGTATGTAGAACTTTTGTTTGAAGTAAATAAAACGTCTAAGGATTTTTATACTAAAAAAGTGTTGCCTGATTTTATGCGTATTCTTTCTTCTCCGTTTATGAACAACGGTTATGATAAATTTGCGCGACAAACTACGAAACAAGTATTGGATTCCATATCAGACAATGATGAACTGAAAGCAGTATTATCAGCGCAGTTTGGTGATTACGGAATGCCGCCTTCTAAAAGTAGTTTTGTGATACATGCAGCCGTTGCTTTGCATTATATGAATGGTGGATTTTATCCGGTAGGTGGCAGCGAAGAGATTTTTAACACGATAGCACCAAGTATTTTAAATGCAGGTGGAAATATCGTGGTAGGTGCCGGTGTGAAAGAAATTTTAATTGAAAACGGTATTGCAAAAGGCGTGGTAATGCAGGATGGAAAAGTAATCAAAAGTGATATTGTTATCAGCGGTGCCGGTGTGCATATTACTTATAAAAATCTGATTCCACAAGAAACTAAATCAAAAATAAAACATATCGATGAAGCCTTGAACATGCCGCAATCATTTGGACATTTGAGTTTGTATATTGGTTTAAAACATACTGCTGAAGAATTGAATTTACCGAAAGCAAATTATTGGATATATCCGAATGGCACCAATCATGATAAAGCGATTGCAGATTTTCTGGAAGATTATAATAATGAGTTTCCTGTAGTGTATATTTCATTTCCGGCAGCAAAAAATCCGAAATTCTTAGAGAAATATCCAGGACGTTCTACCATTGAAATTATTACAGTAGCAAAATACGAGTGGTTTAAAGAATGGGAAAATACAAAGTGGAAAAAACGAGGTGATGAATATGATGTGTTGAAAGAAAAATTAGCACAGCGCTTACTGGAACATTTATACAAATATGAACCACAATTAAGAGGAAAGATAGATTTGTATGAATTATCGACACCGATTACAACCAAACATTTTTGCAATTATATAAATGGTGAAATTTACGGATTGGATCATCCACCGGAACGATTTACCAAAGAGTTTTTAAAACCTAAGACACCAATTAAAAATTTATTTCTCACCGGACAAGATATAGTCACCGTTGGAATTGGTGGCGCGCTAATGAGTGGCGTGTTGACTGCTTCTGCCATTACAAAAAGTAATTT
>DAOORG010000473.1:0-1655 GCA_035389165.1 Chitinophagales bacterium | reverse complement strand
GGTTTAAAGAACTCTAATGTAGCCGCTTTTCCGATGGCATATTTTCCGGTGTACGAATCATTGCTTGTTGTGGTTTGTTGTTCTCTGCAAATAAAAAGCGTGTCCCTGATAAATAGATTATCAAAAAGTGTGGCGTAACTCAGTGAGTCGATGCATACGAAAATGGTGTTGCAGTCAAGTGCTGCTTGTTTCGGTTTTGCAAATATGTTCAATGGCAGCAAAATCAGTAAATAAAGGAATCTCTGACTCATGGTATGTTTATTTCCCTTTTCCTTTCCATAAAATCATAGCAGTGTAAATCAGGATTTTTACATCCATCAGAAAGGAGATGTTTTCGATGTAGAGCAAATCGTAGCGCATGCGCTGGTGCATTTCTTCCACCGTGGAAGCATATCCGAATTTCACCATGCCCAGCGAAGTAATACCGGGTTTTACACGCTGCAGTAACTGATACTGTGGTGCAGTTTGTATAATTTGGTCGATGAAGAATTTGCGTTCCGGTCGCGGTCCTACCAGACTCATGTCGCCTTTCAGCACGTTCCACAATTGCGGCAGTTCATCGATGCGGTACTTACGCATGGTTTTACCAAATGGCGTGATGCGTTCGTCATTTTCCGAAGAAAGGCGCGGTGTTCCGTTCTCCGCATTTTCAATCATAGAACGAAATTTGATGATGGAAAATATGTTGCCGTTCAGTCCAACTCTGTCCTGTAGGAAAAATATGCTTCCTTTGGAAGAGCGTTTCACTTTCAAAGCTACCACCATTAAAATCGGCGATAGCAACAGTAGTCCGAAAATGGAAATCAATATATCTGCCAGACGTTTTGTAATTTTTTCCCAAGGCGTCATTAGGTCGGTCGGTATCTCTATTAAAGGAGAACCGAATATACTTTGTGTTTTGAATTTTCCCGAAAGAATATCCAGTTCGTCCGGCAGTATCTGCACGGTTTTCCCTTTATTCAGAAAATAGATGATATGGTTTTCGATGCTTTGTGTCGACACATTTCCAAGTGCCAGAATCACATCTTCGAAATTAAAATGTTGAATTTTTTTAAAACTATTTCCAGCATCACTTTCATCCAATATCACTCTGTCAACTACCGTGTAAGGCAGTTTTATTTTTGAGGTTTTGATTTCCTGTTCTATTTTTTCACAGTTTGATTGCGTACCAACCAATAAAGTTGGAATCGATATCTTGCCGTTTTCTATTTGTGTTTTGATGAAACTCAACACGCTGATTCTGAAAAAAGCCGTGATGAAAAAATGCAATATTAAAAATCCGAAAAACAAGAAATAATAATCCTGATAGCCTTTGATGATGTCGTTGAGCATTAAGCTAAAGAACAGGATAATGCCGCCGATGAAAGCCTGAATACCGGTTCGGAACAATTCACCTAATCTCGATTTTTTTAAAACGCTGAAATAAGTATTGGAAAAGAAGTAATAGCCTAACCAGAAAACCGGAATCAGCAACAGTCCATACACGAATTTGGTATCGTGCAGAATTTCCGAAATAGAAATGGAGATATGCTCGATATAGGATTTACGAAACATGAAGAAGCAAAACCACGACAACAGCGCCGCTGCATAATCGCTTATCGCATACAGTAAAATACCCTTATTCGCATTCTTGCGCATACGACAAAAGTACAAAT
>DAOORG010000472.1:0-1657 GCA_035389165.1 Chitinophagales bacterium | reverse complement strand
TGCTTCCAAAAAAATTCAATATAATTATTATATTCACCATGCAAAGTGCCAGTTTACGGTACTTGGTATTTAAACACAGGCTTTTTGAAACACCATAACACTTCCATATCTGAGAAAATCAGTCGGCTTAACATTTTTGAATTTGGATGCCTATTGTTTTTGTTGTTTTTGATATTTGTTCGGTTTATCTATATTTTCTCTTATGACACCGACCTTGAAGGTGTAGAATTTGCGTTGGTGCATTTTGTACAAATGATTGTAGATAAAGGTCATTTATACGGCAATGCTGCAAAATTTCCGTATTTACTGGTGGTTCATGCGCCATTGTATTATTATGTGATGGCTGCAATTATGAAAATTGGAGCCATTGATGTGGTGCAAGATGTACATACGATGTATATCATTGGAAGAACTATTTCTTTCTTGCTACTCTTTGTAAACTTTTATGTACTCAACAGAATAATAAGTTTACTTTATCCTGAATTCAGGTATCGGATATTTACACTGGTCATTTTTATGTTGTTTTTGCCAGGACATTTTTATGCCTGCAGACCGGACAGCTTTAAACTTACATTTTTCATTTTGTTTTTATATCAATCCTTACTGTTTTTAAAAACTGAAAAGAAATCACATCATCTGTTAGGTGTACTTTTTTTCCTACTTAGTATCCTTACCAAACAAGATGTGCTGCTATATGGCTTCTTACTTTATGGTATATTTTTTATTAAGGAAAGAAAGCTAATTTACCTTTTGACGCCGGTATTCATTCTTACATTTATTTTGGCTTGTATCTATATTTATTATTTGATAAGCGGCATTAATCTGATTAAAGAACTGTTCTTTTATAATTTGCAATATGACAGTGATATGTCTATCAATTTTTTGTTGATTACTTGTCACTATGTACGAATTTTTCCTTTGTTTTTCGTTAGTCTTATAAACATAAAAAGCAAGAGCAAACTGACAATTTCATTATTTGCATTAAGCATTAGTTATATAGTAGTTAGTACGTTGATGATGTTGAGAACCGGTTCTAATATCAACTACACATATGAATCTGTGATTCTATTATTGTTGAATATTGTTCTAGTAATAAAAGAACGAAATATTCAACTGAGTAAACGTTTGCTGATAATTGGAAATCTTTCAGTTTGCACCTATATTATTTTGTTGTTTTTATTCAATCACATTCTATATTACAAGTCATATTTTCTATCCAAAAATGAACTAAAATATAGAAATGAATTTGTCAGCAGTCAGCATTCCGCTGAAAAAATAAAAAAAATAATTGGCCGGCAAGTATTGTTTATTCCGGATATGAAATTTTACATTTTTTATGCAAATTCAACTATGATTTACGGTGCAGACTGGCACTATGACAGATATTGTGAAATTGGATTAAACATAAAAATAAAACCTAAATTTATTCACAATCCGATTGTCGCAGAATACGACAAACAATTTACGAATGGTGTGGTACAATATATTTTGGTGGAAAATAATTACAAATCGAAATACCATGTCGCTGCCTATTATCCATATTTTGATTTTTTTCAACAGGTTGACAACTTTCTATTGTATAAATACAAACCAAGTGAAAAACCGTGAATCTGATTCAAAAATATAAGCTTTACTATTTGCCGGTTTTGCTGATTTT
>DAOORG010000471.1:0-1666 GCA_035389165.1 Chitinophagales bacterium | reverse complement strand
GCTAAAATTTGCTCAGCATCATCGCTGTTAGTGGCGAAGAAAGAAAAGTTATCCAAAATTCTGATATCATCAATTCTTCTGGATTCTATTCCAGCCGTTGATTTTAATTCTTCCAGTAATTCACGTGGTGTCATGCCATCTGCTCTGCCTTTGGCAAAAAACAACCGTGTAGAAGATGCATTTCTTCTTCGTGGCGCAGCATCTCTGCTTCCGCTGTCACGTCTGCTATCGCTTCTTCTGTCGTCACTTCTTCTGTCATCACGTCTTCCACGACCATCATCACGTCTGTCTCTGCTCGCAAAACGGTCATTTCTACCAAACTCTTCCCTTGGTGCTGCTTCTTTAATTTGTTTGTAAGCAGAAATATTCAACTCATCTTTTGCAAAATGTTTTATCAATGCTGCAACAATAACCTGTGGTTCATTTTCACCTAAAATTTGCGATGCCAACTCTAAGTATTCGCTGTAATGCTCAGTACCTATGATGGTTTCCACGTGTTCTGTTAGACGACGTGTTTTAATTTTCACCATATCGTTTGCATCCGGTAATTTACCTTTTTTCATTTTTGCTTTAGAGATTCTCTCCACAAAAATTAATTTTCTTTTTTCTGATGGCGAAATAATAGCAATCGCTTTTCCTAATTTTCCGGCACGTCCTGTTCTTCCGATTCTGTGTACATAAGATTCCGGATCTTGCGGTAAACCGTAATTAATTACGTGCGTTAAATCTGAAATATCAATACCACGTGCAGCCACATCTGTAGCCACTAACACACCGTATTTATTGGTTTTAAATTGCTTTACTACTTTCTCGCGTAAATTCTGTTGAATATCGCCATGCAATGCATCTGTGCTGTAACCTTTATCATTTAAGTGATTGGCAATTTCCACCACTTCCGCTTTTGTATTACAGAAAATAATACCGTAAAAATCTTCCTCCACATCCAACACACGGCACAAAGCATCAAATTTATCTCTGTCCGGCACTTCAAAATAAGATTGTTCGATGTTTACGTTTGTGATTTCCTGTTTGGCAATCTGCACCATATTGAATTTTCCCATGTAGCGTTTCGCTAAGGATAAAATTCTGTCAGGCATTGTTGCGGAAAACAGCAACATTCTGCGGCTTTCATTACAAGATTTTAAAATCAACTCGATGTCGTCGATGAAACCCATGTTTAACATTTCATCGGCTTCGTCTAACACTACGTATTTTACGTCTTCGAGTTTTAATTTCTTTCTTTCAATTAAATCAATCACACGACCTGGTGTACCAACTACTACGTGTGTTCCTTTTTCCAGTTCGCGCATTTGCGAGCTGATTGGCGCACCGCCATAAACGGTGGTTATCCAGATTTTTTTGGAACCTTTGAAACTTTTGATTTCTTCTGCTGTTTGAATGGCTAACTCACGCGTTGGTGCCAATACTAATGCCTGCACACTTTTTTGTGTCGGGTCAAATCTTTCTAAAATTGGTAAACCGAATGCTGCAGTTTTTCCTGTTCCTGTTTGTGCTTGTCCTACAATATCTAAATCACCATTTAATAAAAGTGGTATAGTTTGTTGCTGAATTGGGGTGGGTACTTCGTACCCTTTTTTTTCTAGCGCGTCTAAAATGTCGTCGCTTAAGCCTAAGGCTCTAAATCCTTCCATAAAAATTTTTAATA
>DAOORG010000470.1:0-1675 GCA_035389165.1 Chitinophagales bacterium | reverse complement strand
TTTTATTTCAAAAATCGTCTTCTGATTATCTCCACCAAACCAAAAGCAAGAAATCCGGCGAGCGTGGCATAGATAGCAGAATTTCTTTTTTTATCAATTGCTTTATTATACCATGCTATTGCATCGGCAGCTGTGATGTATTCTTTATTGTTGTACTTTAATGAAAATATCTTAATGCCTTCACCGGTAATTTTCGGATTTTCCTCAGGACTGTAGGTCATCGTAATTTCTGCACCTTCAGGCACTTCATTTGTAAATTCACTATATTCAATGGCTGATGGAATAAACGTAGTATTGGCTTCTTTGATAATAATATAGTATCCGCTGGAATAGCCTGATGGAAGCGAAACGGTTTTTCCGGCCTGACTAAGTGTTCCTGTTATTTGTGCCAGTTTATTTTTTTCTACTTTTTGATGTGGCTTCGTTAAGTAATCTTTCCAGAATAAAAAAGCAACCACAAAAGCGATAATAGCCAGTGAATGTAATTTCAATAATGAAAGTATTTTTTCCATAGTGTTGTAGTTGAGTGATAGTAGATATTACGGTTAAAAAAAATCTTGATGTTTCAGCATTAATTGTTTTCTTCTTTTATAATTTACTGCAGATAAATTCTTCATGTAAGAAATAGCTCACCATATTATTTAACTGAGTCAACAAATTTTCCGTTTACAAAATTACCTTCATACACTTTTCCATTTTGAGTTAACTTACCTTTTCCATTCATTAATCCGTTTACCCATTCACCGTCATAAATATCACCTTGTGTCCAAACCATTTTACCTTTACCATTTGGTGTTTGACCATCACTACTTGTTTCACCAATGTATTCACCATTATTAAACGTTACTTTTTTAGAAGGTTTGGATTCTTTTCCTGTCTTATCAATAAAAATACTTTTGCCGTTTAAAGTAGCAGGTGCTGTTCCATACTGGAAACTGCTCATCGTTTCGAACATCATAGGAATGACCAGTTTGCCTGTCTCATCAATAAATCCTGCTTTCTTATCTGTCATTACACAGGCTAGTCCTTCAGAAAAAGCATTCGCATAGTCATATTGCAACGGTATAATCATCTTTCCGGATTTGTTTATGAAACCCCATTTGCCACCTTGCACATTCCATCCGCCTTTCACACCACCTTTATTTACACCTGCTAATTCACTTTTATGAAATTCGTAAGCGTAATCATATTCTGCCGGTATAACCAGCTTACCGGTTTTATTTATAAATCCATATTTACCTTGTATGCAGACTAAAGCAATACCATCTTTAAATGCATTGGCTGCATCGTATTTCAGTGTTAAAACTATTTTTCCAGTTTTGTCTATATAACTCCATTTTCCTGTTTGATAATCACCAGTACGAACTGGTGCGAGTCCCTGACTGAAATAACTCGCTCCATCATATATCATTGGTATCTTCAGCGCTCCGCTTTGATCTATAAATCCAAATTTTCCATCCAGCCTAACATAGGCAAGACCTTCTGAAAATCCATCTGCCTGTGAATACTTAAGCGGAATGATTTCTCTTCCTGTGCTGTCTATAAATCCATACAACCAATTATTGTAGCTGCTTCCAATACTAACCCTTGCCAGACCGTCTTTAAACTCATTGATAAAATTATATTTTGGCGAAACAATCACATTGCCTTTGCTGTCTTTTAGTCCGTATTTGTT
>DAOORG010000469.1:0-1685 GCA_035389165.1 Chitinophagales bacterium | reverse complement strand
GTTGCACCAGGTTATGCTTTTAATAAAGATACGTATCTGCAAGATGAACTGGAAGCAAGCTTTATGTATGAAGACACGCCAGACCAAATAAAAGCGACGGCTGACGTGAAAGCAGACATGGAAAAACCGCATCCAATGGATCGATTGATTTGTGGTGATGTTGGTTTTGGAAAAACAGAAATTGCGATTCGTGCTGCATACAAAGCGGTCACCGATAGAAAGCAAGTAGCCATTTTAGTGCCAACTACTATTTTAGCCTGGCAACATTTTAAAACGTTTTCAGCACGATTAAAAGAGCAAGGTGTGGTGGTTGATTTTTTAAATCGTTTTAAATCGGCGAAAGAAAAAAAAGAAACGCTGGAAAAAACGAAAGAAGGAAAAATTGATATTTTAATCGGCACACATGCACTCTTAAATAAAGAATTATTGTTTAAAGATTTAGGATTGCTGGTGATAGATGAAGAGCAAAAATTTGGTGTTTCTGCCAAAGAGAAACTGCGTCATCTTTCTGCCAATGTGGATACATTAACTTTAACTGCTACACCAATTCCGCGTACGTTGAAATTTTCGTTAATGGGTGCGCGTGATTTATCGAACATCATGACACCACCAACCAATCGTATTCCGATTACTACGGAAGTGCAGGTGTTTGACATGAAGGCTTTGAAAGAAATTATTGAGTTTGAAGTCTATCGTGGTGGTCAGGTTTATTTCGTGCATAATCGCGTGAAAGACCTGATAGATATGGAAGTGATGTTGCGCAGATTGGTGCCTGACGTCACGATAAAATCGGCGCACGGACAATTGGAAGGCGACCAGCTCGAAGATATTATGCTGGAATTTATCAATGGTGATTTCGATGTGTTGTTGAGCACAAATATTGTGGAATCCGGTTTAGATATTCCAAATGCAAATACGATTATCATCAACAATGCACATCATTTTGGCTTAAGCGATTTGCATCAGTTGCGTGGTCGTGTAGGTCGTTCCAATAAAAAAGCATTCTGTTATTTACTGGCACCGCCAAAATCTACTTTAACAGATGAAGCTCGAAAACGCCTGCAAACACTGGAAGAATTTTCTGATTTAGGTTCTGGTTTTCAAATTGCCTTGCGCGATATGGATATTCGTGGCGCAGGAAATTTATTAGGTGGCGAACAAAGTGGTTTCATTGCAGATATTGGTTTTGAAATGTATCATAAGATTTTGGATGAAGCGATTCAGGAATTAAAATACACAGACTTCAAAGATGTTTTCAAAGAGCAGATTGAAGAGCAGAAACAGTTTGTATATGACTGTACGATTGATACCGATGTAGAGATGCTGATTCCTTTGGAATACGTTCAAAATACGGATGAGCGTTTGCGTTTATATACTGAATTAGATGAAATTCAGAATGAAGAATCGTTGCAGAAATTCGCCAAGAAAATAGAAGACCGGTTTGGGAAACTGCCGAAACAAATCAACGAGTTGTTTGATGGATTGCGTATTCGCTGGATTGCCAAAAAGATTGGCTTTGAGCGCATCATTTTAAAAAATGGAAAATTGCGTTGCTACTTTTTAGACAATCCGAAATCGCCGTATTACGATAGTCCGTATTTTCCGAAAGTGATGGAACAAATTCAAAACTCTAAGAAGAAATGTGTCATGAAACAAAGCGGCAACAGTTTGATTTTGGTCTACGA
>DAOORG010000468.1:0-1693 GCA_035389165.1 Chitinophagales bacterium | reverse complement strand
TCCTTCGGAGTTATTCTTCAAATCTCGAAGAGATGTTTTTACTATAGATATAAAATAACCCGTTATGCGGTTTCAATATTTAGTTCAAAAAAAAACGACGAAAAATTGGAGCATGCAGGATGTAAAAAAGCGTGGGCTGGCAAAACCAGCGGAGCATTTGAAATGCTTTAGCATTCATGAACACCATAATAAATAATAATATTGAATAATTTGCCTTGTCTTTTTTGGTTACTTTTTTTGACTAAGAAAAAAAGTGACAAAAGCTTGAACTTGATAATCAGTTGGATAAAAAAACTTGTTGTTATAAAAAACCGCACAACGCGTTAAAATGTTTATTTTAGGAAACCACAAAGTGGTGCTATTGTTGATTAGATATCATATAGACTAAGTTTAACAAAACCTAATCTGCTTTCTTAAATCCCATATTAAACGAAAAACCTTTATAGTTTCCATTCATCACAAATTGGTCGCTATTGAGCGAAATAATTTTATGTTTCTCTGTTCCATCCTGATCAATAGTAGTTATTGTTTTTGTTTCATGATGATAAGTCCAGGTGCCGTCATATTTTTTTGAACCTTCAAATTCCTGCAGTTTGCCATCTGCTAAAAAAACAAGATAAGATGCAGGAACTTTTGCCGGAATATCTTTCTTCTTTCCTTTGTATTCCAGAAAAGTCAGTTTCCATTTACGGCATACCAGCGACTTAACCTGTGCTTCTGACAACGAAGAAAAAGAATCTTTCGCAACTGCAACATCAGATAAAAAGAAAATCAATAGAAATGATAAAAGTAACTGCTTCATTTTTTAAAACATTGGTTGAAGTATAAAGGTATAAAATATGTTTTAAACAGGATTTACGCAGTTTATAATATTCGTTAAATTTTAGATTTTGCATTCTCCTTTATACGTTATACATTTACATCGTGCAAGAACAATTAAAGATAGCAGGTAAACAATTTACATCCAGATTATTTTTGGGAACTGGAAAATTTGGTTCACCTAAAACCATGCAGGAAGCCGTTGTTGCTTCCGGTACGCAGTTGGTAACGATGGCTTTAAAACGCATCGATTTAAAAACGCAATCAGATAATATTCTTACTTACCTGAAACAAACTTCCGTCAATCTTTTACCGAATACCAGTGGTGTTCGCACTGCGAAAGAAGCTGTATTTGCTGCACAAGCCGCACGAGAAGCGCTGCAAACCAACTGGATAAAACTGGAGATTCATCCGGATCCGAGATATCTTTTGCCGGATGCCATTGAAACCTTAAAAGCAGCGGAAGAACTCGTAAAACTAGGATTTATTGTATTGCCTTATATTCATGCAGACCCTGTTTTGTGCAAACGACTGGAAGAAGTGGGCACGCAAGCCGTAATGCCATTAGGTGCACCTATCGGAAGCAATAAAGGACTGGAAACAAAAGAATTTTTACGCATTATAATAGAGCAAAGCAAAGTGCCGGTAATTGTAGATGCCGGTATCGGAGCTCCTTCACATGCAGCAAATGCTATGGAATTGGGTGCCGATGCAGTGTTGGTGAATACAGCCATTGCCATCGCGCAACATCCGGTACAAATGGCAGAAGCCTTCAAATTGGCAGTGCTTGCAGGTAGAATGGCGTATGAAGCAAAACTGGCGCAGCGCTCAGATATTGCACAAGCCAGCAGTCCACTTGCTTCTTTGTTAGATT
>DAOORG010000467.1:0-1699 GCA_035389165.1 Chitinophagales bacterium | reverse complement strand
AATATTTCTGTAAAGAAGAACCACCGCTGTACAAATCCGGTATCAACACATGATAGTCGCCTTCACTGCTTAATATTTCTGCACTTTTATGCGTGGTGTCGCGCACACCGGTTAAGTCCGGCAAAAATAAAATGCCCGGTCTCTTTTCTCCGGAAGGTGCTTCGTATAAAAAAGCATCCATGGTGCGGTTGAGTAATGGAAGTTGTACGGTTTGCATATCACATTATTTTCTTCTTGAAGAAAGATACTCTATAAATTTTAAAATTCCTAACGCACTTATTGGCAGATATAACATGGTTATTGGTAGTTTGAAGCGAACGATAGGAAGTACACCATATATCATCAGAAAGTAAAAAATACTACCGCTAAACAATAGCCACATTACTAAATTTCTATTCAAAAATATCATCTCTGCAGAGCCTATAAAAAAGCCGGTATAGGTAATCAATATTAAACCGATGATGATAAATCCAAGTAAAATTTCCTGCCATCCTTTTGTTTTAAAAAACAATACCAACTGCTGAAAGAATCCTAGTGTATAACGTTGTTCATAATTCCATTTATTTTGGGTGTCTATATGCAGTTTTTCGAGAAAATTTTGCGTGCCAAGATTCAACATCAGTTTTATCATGCCGTTTACGTGTGCTTTTGCATATTCCACTTTATGTTCTTTCAAATAATCTTTGGCAAAATCATTGTATAAATCATTGTTTTCAAAAGAAATATTGCGCCACATTTCATTAGTAGTATTGGGTAATCCAATAGCATTCGGATGTTGTGCTTTCAGTAATCTCAAATTTTGATTACATATAGAATCAAAAGGAATTTTGGAAATCTTCGTTTCCGTTAAAGGCACGTTATAAAAAAATAAATTAAATCCGGAAATAGAGCAAACACTAAAATGATTGAATTTTGTATAATTCCTAATCATCCACGGCAACACAAATACATAAGATAATAGTAAAACCATCAATGCATTTTTTATTCGAAGCTGCCAGGAAAACTTTGTCCATATCAACAAAAACAAGAACAACGCAAACGGATAAAACTGAATGACGGGTTTGGTTAATAAATTCAATCCCATAAAAACGGCACAAAGTGCAAAATAGCGTGTCTGATTTTCCTGCAATCCTTTTACATAAAAATAAAACGTCAGCAAAAACAAGGTAGCAAACAAGGTATCGGCAAACAGAAAATGGCAAAATAAAATCTGATGTGGCTCTATTGCCATTAAAAAGGCGGCCAGCAGTGCCACTTTGGTATTGAATATCCTATCACTCAGCCGGTAAAGCAGAAAAACGGAAAACACGTTCAGCAAAATTTGTGAAAATAATACCAGCCAGGGTTTCACGCCAAAAATAAAATAGAAGATTGCGATATACGCAGGATATCCTGGCGTTCTAAAAGTGTTGTCACAAAAGGAAAAATTATGGGTGATACATTGCGCCAGATAATGGTATTGCACAGCATCGCCAGTTAATACCTGCGCTCTTTCCACCTCAAGATTCCACGGCTGGTGCAGCAGAAAGAAGACCAAACGCAATAAAAAAGCAAACAGCAGAATATGTACGATTCGTAGTTTTGAAAACATGAATAAAAATACAATTTCAAATCAGGATTTATGGCTTTTTTGTAAACGACTTGGTAATTTCATTCAACGCATCCACTTTTTCTTCAAAGTTTCCTTTCAAGGTTTTTC
>DAOORG010000466.1:0-1703 GCA_035389165.1 Chitinophagales bacterium | reverse complement strand
CCCATGCGCGAGTTAGCCGAATTAAACGAATCCCAGTTCAATGCCGTCACCACCATCCACGGTCCGGTGATGATCATTGCCGGTCCGGGCTCCGGAAAAACGCGGGTACTCACCTATCGCATCGCCTACCTCATCAAAAATAATATCGATCCCTTTCGCATCATGGCGCTCACCTTCACCAACAAGGCAGCGGCGGAAATGCGCGAGCGTATCTCGCATATCGTAGGCCACGAAGCGCGCAATTTATACATGGGTACTTTCCACTCGGTGTTCGCCCGCATCCTGCGCGCCGAAGCACACCGCATGGGCTATCCCAACAATTTTACCATCTACGATCCCGACGACTGCAAGAGCCTGCTGAAAAGCATCATCAAGGAAGAAGGACTGAACGATAAACTCTATAAACCGGCTACCGTATTCTACCGCATTTCTTCGGCAAAAAACTCGCTGATAGATGCCAAAAAATACGCGGAAAATATCGACCTCGTCTCCGACGACGAAAGCAGCGGCCGCCCTAAAATAAAAGAACTCTTTGCCAAATACCAGGATCGCTGTTTCAAATCCGGCGCCATGGATTTCGACGATTTATTGCTGAAAATGTACGAGCTGCTGACGAAATTTCCGGATGTGCTCTACAAATACCAGCAGCGTTTCACGCATATCTTAATCGATGAGTTTCAGGATACCAACAATGCGCAGTATTCCATCGTCAAGCTTTTTGCCGGACAGCACGAAAACGTATGCGTAGTGGGCGACGATGCACAAAGTATCTACGCCTTTCGCGGTGCCACTATCGAAAATATCTTAAATTTTGAACGCGATTATCCGGATTTAAAAGTCTTTAAACTGGAACAGAATTACCGTTCTACCGAACATATTGTCAATGCGGCAAATGAAATCATCAAACACAACAAAGCGCAGCTGCCTAAACAAATCTGGACGGAAAACAAAGGCGGCGAAAAAATAAAAGTGTACAAAACCGCCAGCGATACCGACGAGGCACGCATCGTGGCCAATGCCATCTTCGACCAGAAAATGCGCAACCACCTCATGCATTCCGAGTTTGCCATTTTGTACCGCACCAATGCGCAGTCGCGTTCTTTTGAGGAAGCGTTGCGCAAATTGAATATTCCATACAAAATTTACGGTGGTCTTTCATTCTATCAGCGCAAGGAAGTAAAAGATTTCATTTCGTATTTGCGTGTAGTCGTCAATCCGAATGATGAAGAAGCCTTAAAACGCATCATCAACTATCCGGTGCGCGGCATCGGCAACACCAGCATCGACAGACTGATTGTGACCGCCAACGAACACGATTTGCCTTTGTGGCATGTGGTGGAAAAGCCGGAAATCATCAACGATATGCAGTCGCGCGCCAAACAACTGATTCGTGATTTCAGCATCATGATCAAAAGTTTCCGCGCCATGCTGGCAAATAAAAATGCGTATGAAATTGCAGAATACATCGGCAAACAAACCGGTCTCATTCAGGATTTATACAAAGACAAAACACCCGAAGGCATTTCGCGTTTCGAGAATATTCAGGAACTTCTAAATGGTATTAAAGAATACACCGTAGGCGAGCAGCCGGAATATGAAGAAGATGAAGTGAAACCGGAAAACGACCTCGCAGCTTACTTACAGCAGATTTCTTTATTGACAGATATGGACGATTCCAAAGATGAAAATAAAGAGAAGGTGAA
>DAOORG010000465.1:0-1717 GCA_035389165.1 Chitinophagales bacterium | reverse complement strand
TTATATCAGACGTTTGATAATGAAGCTGCACGTCATAAATTATTAGATGTGATTGGTGATTTAGCGTTGACACAAACTTATTTTAAAGGAAAATTAATTGCTTACAAGCCAGGACATACTTCCAATAGTAAATTTGCGCAATTTCTGGTGGAAAAATATGTCGACGTAGTTGCAGAACACTCATTTTAATACATAAGCACTTTCACTTTCACTTTCACTTTTGTTAATTATCGGAACACTTTAGTATCTTTGTATAAATACTTCCTTTGAATAATTTCATCCATCAAAAGGCACAACTTGGCTCCAACGTAAGGGTAGAACATTTTTCTGCCGTTTACGAAGATGTAATTATTGGTGATAATACCTGGATTGGACCAAATGTAACGATCTTTCCCGGAACCAGAATAGGCAGCAATTGCAGAATTTTTCCAGGTGCTGTACTTGGAGCTATTCCACAGGATTTAAAATTTGAAGGTGAACAATCATTAGTAGAGATTGGAGACAGAGTGATGATTCGAGAATGTGCTACGGTGAATCGCGGCACCAATGCTAGTGGAACGACCAAAGTTGGAAATGATACCATGCTGATGGCATATGTGCATGTGGCACACGATTGTATTATTGGTGAGCATTGTATTTTAGCCAATTCAACCAACCTTGCCGGTCATGTTACCATAGAAGACTATGCCTATTTTGGTGGTATGAGCGGTGCGCATCAGTTTACTAAAATAGGGAAACACAGTTTTATTTCCGGTGGCAGTATGATAGGTAAGGATGTTCCGCCTTTTTGCCTGGTGATGCGAAATCCGGCACAATATGCAGGCATCAATTCTGTTGGCTTAAAGCGTCACGGATTTACAACCGAAGAAATTCATCAAATTCAGGATATTTACAGATACGTTTTTGGTAACAACGGATTAAATACGACACAAGCCTTACAAAAAATTACAGATGACGTTTCTTCTTCAGCCATCCGTGATTATATTTTGAATTTCATCAGAACTTCTGAAAGAGGAATTATAAAAGGAATAGACTAGTCAATTGATTATACAGCTGGAAAATATCAGTAAGCGTTTTGGATTTGAATGGATTTTCAAAAAAATAAACTATCAGTTTGAGCCAAGTCAGCAATACGCCATTGTTGGACCAAATGGCAGCGGTAAATCAACGTTGCTGAAAATAATATCCGGTGGTTTAGTGCCTACTTCAGGTAGTTTAACTTGTTCCGTTCCACATAAAAGAGTAACTGATGATATAGAAATGGCAAAAGAAATTGCCTATGCTGCACCGTATATTTCTTTGATAGAAGATTTTACGTTGGAAGAGTTATATGATTTTCATGCTTCTTTTAAAAAAATGAAAACAGCCTCTAAAGAAGAGTTTTTAGAAATTTCTCAATTAGGTATACACAGAAAAAAGTATATCAAAAACTTTTCATCCGGTATGAAGCAACGATTGAAACTTTCTTTGGCATTTTTGACAGATTCGCAGGTTTTATTACTGGATGAGCCAACCTCTAATTTTGATGCAAAAGCCATTGACTGGTATTTGCAGTTAATAGAAAATTACAGTAAAGACAGATTAGTAATTGTAGGTTCCAATCAGGAATATGAATATGGATTTTGTAAGTCGAAGTTAGATATAATGAGTTATAAATAAAAAAATCCGGATAAAATCCGGATTTTTTAGTTGAATATAAGTGAAGTTATTTAGCTCC
>DAOORG010000464.1:0-1717 GCA_035389165.1 Chitinophagales bacterium | reverse complement strand
GTAATTGGTTCGTAAGCAATTGGATGTGCCGCATCAATGCAGTTATCTAAACAATCTAACCGTACTTCACTTCTTGGATGCAAGAAAAATGGAATGGAGTAACGGTGTGTGTGCCATTGTTCTCTTGGCGGATTTACAACTCGGTGTGTAGTCGATTTTAATTTATTGTTACACAAACGTTGTAACATATCGCCAACATTCACCATAATTTGCGATGGTGATGCTTGTGCCTCGTGCCAGGTTCCATCTACATCTTGTACTTGCAAACCGCTGGCGCTTGCACCCACTAACAACGTAATTAAATTAATGTCTTCGTGTGCTTCTGCACGAATAGCAGATTTTGGCTCTTGCGTAATTGGCGGATAATGTATCGCACGTAAAATGCTGTTTCCATTATGAATTCTCGGATCAAAATAGTTCACATCTAACCCTAAATATTCAGCAATAGCACGCAATAAATGTCTGCCTGAGTTTTCAAAGCTTTTATAAAGTTGTTTTCCGGTTTCGTTAAATTCCGGTAATTCTGCTACCTCAATATTGTCCGGATAGTCATCTGCAGGCATCACTTCGCCATCTTCAATATATTGTCCAACTTGCCAAAATTCTTTTAAGTCAGCCACTTCGCTTTGTTTCGCTTTCTCGCGTCCAAATGATGTATAACCACGTTGACCGGCATATTCTACTTTTTCGTAGCTCAATTTGGTTTCTAATGGCAAAGCATAAAATTGTTCTACTAAACCATAATATTTATCAATTACAGGTTGTGGAATGCCATGGTTTTCGATGGCTGCAAATCCGATTTCAGAATAGGCTTTTCCAAATCCCTGAATAAATTTTTGTCTTCTTGCTTCATCTCCTGATAAATAATCAGCTAAATCTAACACTGGAATATAACTCATAAGGTATAAAATTTTGTCGTAAATATAAGGATTTATTGCGATTAATCGCTGATGGGTTTGATTAATATGATTATCAGATTTGAATGTATTTTTCAAGAATTACAGTATCAAAAAATCTTAAACTTATAACAATATAAAATGTCTTATTTTTGAACTTCAATTTAACCTATGAGCAAAGTATATATCAAGCAGATTTTAGAAGAAGCAAAAATTGACAGCGATGTAATTGTGCGCGGTTGGGTGCGTACCAAACGGAACAGCAAAAATGTAACATTTATAAATATCAGTGACGGAACAACTATTAATGTTATTCAATGTGTTGTTGACGCAGAAACTATTAGTGATGATATTTTATCAAAAATAAATACAGGTGCGTGTTTAGAAGTGCATGGTAAATTGATTGCATCGCAAGGCAACCAAAAAGTAGAAGTAAAAGTAGAAAAAATTGTGATTTTAGGTGAAGCTGATGCAGAAAAATATCCGATTCAACCTAAAAAGCATTCATTTGAATTTTTAAGAGAAAAAGCACATTTGCGTCCGCGAACCAACACGTTTGGTGCGATTTTACGTATTCGTCATGCCTTGGCATTTGCTATTCACAACTATTTTAACGATCATGGTTTTTACTATTTACATACACCAATCATTACAGGTTCTGATGCTGAAGGCGCTGGTGAAATGTTTAGAGTAACAACGTTAGATGCGACAAATCCGCCAAAAACAGAAGACGGAAAAGTTGATTATGCACAAGATTTCTTTGGCAAAGAAACCAACTTAACCGTTTCTGGTCAGTTAGAAGGTGAATTAGGTGCAATGGC
>DAOORG010000463.1:0-1720 GCA_035389165.1 Chitinophagales bacterium | reverse complement strand
TGGACAAAAGGAACCATGGAATCTCCAATCATTGGACCTGCGAAAGAATGGACAGATTTCAGTATGGATTGGCACCCTAGAGAAACCACCACCTCTTACGATGAAGGAAAAGTTCAGCTTTATGGTTATGACACTATTGGCACCAGAACCTTACTTCCATATGAATTAAACAAAGGTTCCATTATTCCAATTGATATTGATGCGAAACGCTATCCGTTTTTACAAATGTTGTGGCTCACAAAAGATGACTCTTTAGGTACGCCGCCACAGATGGATCACTGGAGATTGTACTACGACAAAGCACCTGAAGCAGTAGTGAATCCAACCATCTTCTTTTCTAAAACAAGAGATACTATCGTTTCCGGTGAAAACTTTAACATGACGGTTGCCGTAGAAAACGTGACACCGATAAACATGGATAGCCTATTGGTAAAATTCATTATCAAAGATGCATCTAACAACATCACGTCCTTCTACAAACGATTTGGTCCTTTGCCGGCAAAGCAATCTATGAACATCAGTTTTGATTATACTTTTTCCGGTTTCAATTTCTTCGGATTGAATTCCGTTACAGTGGAAGTAAATCCGGATGATGACCAGCCGGAGCAATTCCATTTCAACAACTTTGCAGAGTTTAAACTTTATGTAGACCGAGACAAAATAAATCCGTTGTTCGATGTTACTTTCGATGGCAGACACATTACAGACGGTGAATACGTTTCTGCCAACCCGGAAATATTGTTCAGGTTAAAAGATGAAAATAAATACCTGGCATTAAATGACACATCCGGATTTTTAATCTACATGTATTATCCAAACAATCCGACTGAAGCAGTGTTGGTAGAACGTAGCCAGAACGATGTTACCTTTATACCGGCAACTAATCTCAATAACGGAAAAACGAATGAAGCACGCTTGATTTATAAGCCTACATTATCAGACGGCACATATGAAATCAGAGCGCAAGGAATTGACAGAAGTAAAAATGACGCCGGCAGATACGATTACAGAATCAAATTTAAGGTAGACTCCAAGCCATCTATAACGAATGTATTAAACTATCCGAATCCGTTTTCTACCTCTACACAATTTGTGTTTACCTTAACAGGTGCCACCATTCCGGAGCAACTTATTATTCAGATTTTCAGTGCCACCGGAAAAGTGGTAAAAGAAATTACACGCGAAGAATTAGGCAACCTGCATGTAGGTACTAATGTAACAGATTACAAATGGGACGGCACCGACAACTTCGGCGACCGTTTGGCAAATGGCGTTTATTTCTATCGTGTAATGACAAGAAACTTAGACGGCACCACTACCGAAGTGAAACAATCATCTATAGATAAATACTTCAAGAAAGGGTACGGTAAATTGTATATCATTCGATAAGCAACGCATACATCATAAAAAAAGCGAACTCAAAGAGTTCGCTTTTTTTATCTAACTATATTACTTTATAAATGTATCACTTCGCCATACGCAGCAGCAGCAGCTTCCATGATGGCTTCGCTCATCGTCGGATGCGGATGCACTGACTTTAAAATCTGCATGCCGGTTGTTTCTAATTTTCTCGCAACAATTATTTCAGCAATCATTTCCGTTACATTTTCACCAATAAAATGCGCACCTAATACTTCACCGTATTTTTTATCGATAATTAATTTCACGAAACCATCTGATTTTCCGGCAGCTTTCGCTTTGCCACTGGCAGTAAACGGAA
>DAOORG010000462.1:0-1745 GCA_035389165.1 Chitinophagales bacterium | reverse complement strand
TATAAATGGTGCTTTTGTGGAATGCGGTTGGAAACCGCCAGAATCAACAGACACGTTGTCCTTACAGGACAACATTGATATTTTTAACAACATTATTCTACAACAAAAAAAATAAATTAAAGTAATTAGAAAATAGTTTTATAAAATAAACGTTAGTAATACAATTTACTATACGATGAATCAACTAAAAAATGCTGTTTTTCAACTCTTCTTTTTCTGTGCATTTCTCGTTTTTTCATGTAATGAAATAAGATATAAAGATTCGTTAAGGTCAACAACTATTGCTATTCAGCCTTATGGTTTTACAGATACAGCACAACTAAACTTTCTGAAAACCAACATTGAAAACTACTATCACTTTAAGGTGATTTTATTGCCAAACAAAGAAGTACCGAAAGAAGCTTGGTACGCACCACGTAGCCGTTACAAAGCAGATAAATTAATTCGTATTTTAAAAAACGCTAAACCAGATTCTGTAAATTATATTATGGGCATCACACCCAAAGATATTTCAACAAAAAAAGAAGATATTCCGGATTATGGAATTATGGGTTTAGGATTTCGACCGGGACCAAGTTGCATCGTGTCTACTTTCAGATTAAAAACGCCAAACAAAAGATTGTTAAATGAACGATTGGCAAAAGTTGCACTGCACGAAATTGGCCACAATGTAGGATTGCCTCATTGTACCACAAAAGATTGTTTTATGCACGCTGCAGAAGGCAGTATCAAACAAATAGATGCAGAAAAAAGAGACATGTGTTCCACTTGTAAGAAGTTAGCTCAATTGCAGTAAAATTGTTTGTCATAATTTTATTACAGCAAAAACTGACAAAAGAAAAAGGTATCTTCAACAAATGAAGTTCAAAATACTAAGTGAATTAACGTATGAGGTTTACGAGCCAACCACTTATATTTTTAATATACAGGCTTCAAATTCCAACAATCAAACTATTCTTGAAGAATCGTTGTCATTTTCGCCTGAATTAAATTTCCAGGAGTTTACCTTACCTTATTCAGATTCCAGATATATTAAACTACAGATAAATTACGGCACTTTTACCATTTCCTACAAAGCATTAGTAGAAGTAAATGAAATTCTTGTTAATGAAAGTACACTTTTACAGGAAATTCCATTGTTTGAAATGGACAATGAAGTGATGACCTATATTTCACCCAGCAGACATTGCGAATCAGATAAATTAATCGAATTTGCTGCTAAAGAATTTGGTCATTTACAGGACTCTTTAACAAAGGTAAAAGCAATTGACAACTGGATTTTCAACAACGTGAACTATTTAACCCGTTCCACCAATTCCAGTGAATCTGCCTGCGATACACTGAACAGCCGACAAGGAGTTTGCAAAGATTTTGCACATTTAGGCATTGCACTTTGCAGAGCGCTGGATATTCCGGCACGTTATTTTACAGGCTATGCCGTAAACCTGCTGCCTCCGGATATTCACGCTTGTTTTGAAGCCTATATTGGTGGCCAATGGTTGCTCTTTGATCCAACGCATTTGTCTGACATCAATAAACTGGTGAAAATTGCACACGGAAAAGATGCATCAGAAGCCTGTGTTGTTACCTTTTATGGCAGTACCTGTTGCATCAAAATGAAAATTGAATGCGATATAGCAGAATAGAAATTAATTCAATTCGAGATGGTTTGTTTAAGGTTTGCAAAGCACAAATGAAATTTATTTCAATTACTTTAAGATATTATTATTTCTAACTAATTTATG
>DAOORG010000461.1:0-1756 GCA_035389165.1 Chitinophagales bacterium | reverse complement strand
CGTAGCGTTTCATTTCTAATTGTGCCAATGGCGATAAATTGATGGCTGATGCATTGTTGATTAAAATATCAATACCGCCAAAAGTTTCTACAGTTTGTTTTACCGCTGCCGCTACTTCTTCTTCATTGCGAATATCGCATTTAATGCCCAGGCCTTTGCCGCCTGCCTTATTCATATCTTCGGCTGCGGTGTAAATGGTGCCGCCCAATTTCGGATTTTCTTCCGTGCTTTTTGCAGCGATAACGATATTAGCTCCTTCTGCTGCTAAACGCATTCCGATGGCATGACCAATGCCGCGTGTGGCACCTGATATAAAGACTGTTTTGTTTTTGAATGACATGATGTGGATTTGAGAGTTGAGAATTTAGATTTGAGATTTTTGTTACAATTACAAAATACTTGTTTACAAATGTAAATATTTAATTGATTAAAAAAACGTATTTTGTATGAAACAATACGGATGCAATTTCCCGGTCCTGAATACCGACAACGCTGTGATACTCCTGCCGACCAACTGGTGCAGCAACTGTTTGATGCTTACGGCGATAAAGCTTCACGGCAAATCTATCTCTAACTGATTCACACTTTTTCACAAATTGACATTCAAAGTTTGCCAAAAGAAATCGTGGATTTTCACACACAAAATGAAAAGAATATCCGCATTAAGCATCCCGAAAAGATAGAACTTGCTGCAGATTTTTTTCAGTCACACGGTCATTCCATGTTTCTGATTTTAATAACGAAATGCCTGCCGCAATTATATTCCTCTTATCGTGGCTCCAAAGTTTTATACGAAACCGGATATCTGGTGGGCAAAGATAATGAAGCACTGGTAGCACGCCGTTTAATGGAAACTGCACAGTTCTTTATCGACATCATGAGTAAAGGCTCTTTTCAACCCGGTCATTACGGATTTTTTTCGGCCACTAAAGTACGCATCATTCATGCATACGTGCGCAAATTTATGTGGGATAAAGGTTGGAATGAAAAGTTCTCCAATGAATACGACCAGCCCGTATGCCAGGAAGATATGATGGGTACTTTGCTGGCGTTTTCTGTCTGCAATATCGAAGGCATCCGCAAGATGGGTTTGCTGGTTTCCGACGAAGAGGCTGATGCGATTGTCTATACCTGGCACATCGCCGGAAAACTGTTAGGTGTTGACGACGAATTTAATCCGGATTCGTTTGAAGACGGTCAACTACTTTTTCACCATCTCATACATAAAGAGAAAAAACTAGGCATGGAAAACAAGGCGTTGGTGGATGCCATTTTAAATTTCATGCGCAGCATATTTACACCTGCGGCTTTAAATAATACAGCCTTAAAAAAGCAAAATAAACTGCCGGAATTGCTTGTCAGTTATCTGGTGGGCAAGGAAATTTCGCCTTATATCGGATTAGATTACCATACGGATATTTATTACAAACACGTATTGAAAGGAATTGCCCTTTTGTTGCCGAATATCTTTATCCAGTCACGAAAAAATATACTGGCGCAAAATATTGTGGTCGACAACTCCGCCAGGCTGGTGGCAGGCATCTTTCAATACATCAAAGACACTTATAAACTGGAATTCAGAATTCAGGAAGCGATACTAAATGACTGGAAATTGAACAAGTACTTAAGCAGCTATGGGCTGAAAGAAACAGTGACAAACTAAAGTGCTCCTATTCCTATGTTAATTTCAAATTCAAGCAGAATAACTTAACCTTCAATTTACAATGCATGCATTGTAAATTACTATATTTACTTC
>DAOORG010000460.1:0-1760 GCA_035389165.1 Chitinophagales bacterium | reverse complement strand
GCTTTAGCAGCGAATTCAAAATTCTTGTATGCTGTTATAATACCTGCATCCAAATCATTCTTCACCTGATCTAACAATACTTGTTGTGTTGCAATATTTACGGCTGAAGACTCGAGTTGTTTTTTCACTCTACCACCATTAAAAACCGGAATCAACGCATTTAAACCCAATGTTGGTCCATATGAGCGATTGAACAATTGCAAACCAGCTTTGCTGTTATTCTGTGTAAAGTTATAACCGGTGCTGAAATTTATAGAAGGCAATCGCTGTGCATTGATTTCTTTATGCTGCAGTTTCGCAATTTCAATATTTTTCATGGCTGATTTAATGGCAAAATTATCTGTTAGTACGGTATCTTTAATCGCTTGCAAATCCGGTACTGCATTCACTTCAATGGTATCAATTACATCAAACTCAGCTGCAGCATCTCTTCCAATCAGTTGGTTCAAGGCAGCTTTCGACTGTTGCAAAATAGTTTCCTGCTGTAAGATATTTACCTGCTGCGCTGAATAGTCTACTTTAGCCTGCAACAAAGGTGTTTTATCGCTGTAACCAACATCCAGTTTTTTTTGTGATAATTTCACACGTTCATCTGAAAGTTCTGCAGAAATATTCAATGCTTTTATTTGTTGTTTCTGTCGAACAACTCCATAATAAGCAGACAATACCTGTGCAACAGTATTCTGAATTTGATTTTTCAATTGTATTTCACCTAATGACTGAAGTGCCGCTAATCTATCTTTAGCTGCAAACATGCGCATGCCGTCAAATATTGTCCAATCTATATTTAATGCAGCATTAAATGAATTTATCGGCACCCAATTTCTTTGCACTTCTTGTCCCGTGGTAAATTTCTGATTGATATTATTTAAATTAAACACATCGCCTGCTGTTACATTAATAATTGGCAACATGCCTGCTGTTGCTTTGTTGTTATTGATTTTTGCAATATCAGCTTCATTCTTTGCAAGCATAATATCGAAATTCTTACTGATAGCAAGCGCTACCGCATTTTCAGGAGTCAGCAATTCCTGTGCTTTCATGGAAGTGAAAGTGATACTTAAAATAAAAGTGATAAAAATTATTTTAAAATTATTTTTCATATTTACTATTTTGAAATACATAGACACATCGCATTTTATAAAACCAATAACTAATAAAAGAAATTCATAGAAAAATCTTTGATTTATATAGCTCTGTCCATTTTTTTATCTAAAACTTTCTTTATTTGTGAATAATGAAATTTCTGTGTCACAGTGTTTATTTTTAAATTTAAATCTCTTCTGTACTAACTTTTGTTCTGGACATGTACGAATACATCGCCGGAACCACAAACAACGTTAATAATAAAGAAAACATGATGCCGCCAATGATAACAATACCTAAGGATACACGACTGGTGGAACCAGCGCCAAACGCTACTGCAATTGGCACTGCACCTAATGCCATTGCTAAACTTGTCATTAAAATAGGTCGCAAACGCATAGCAGCAGCATGTGTTGCCGCTTCAGCCTTACTCATGCCTGCTTTTCGTTGATGATTGGCAAATTCCACAATTAAAATACCATTTTTGGTGACTAAACCAATCAACATAATCATACCAATCTGGCTGAAAATATTGAGCGTTTGACCGAATATCCAAAGAGACAACAATGCACCAGCCAAGGCCAACGGAACGGTAATCATGATAATAAAAGGATCTATGAAACTTTCAAATTGTGCTGCTAATACCAGATAAATCAAAACTAACGCCAGTATTA
>DAOORG010000459.1:0-1780 GCA_035389165.1 Chitinophagales bacterium | reverse complement strand
AAAAAAATCCTGAGCAACCACGCTCAGGACTATTTTAAACCAACCAAATGAAAATGTTTTTTAACTTCTATCTAAACTTTAATTTAGATACGAAATAAGTTACAATTCTCGTGCCAAACTGAAAATTAGTCGGTTAAATATTTTGATTTTTTCTGATTTTTTCTTCTAAATCGCGTTTTTCAGCCTTTTTCTGCTTTATTTTCCATTCTTTCATCAATACGGAAAGCTTCACCTCTTCCAGCGAGTCGTACACTATGCCTACAATCATGGAATTTAATTCCTGACTTTCCGGATGCGTATGATCTAAAAACGATTCGATTAAGCCATGCGTCACTTCTTTAACACCGCGTGTATTTTCCGGGTCAATAATGTCTTTCATCAGTTTATCAATGGTGTTGAACGTAACATCTGCCACTGCTTTGTCTAATGTTTCCTGAAAAATCTTACCCAATCCTGGAATATACCGCAGTTTATCAACGGTGTCGTTTTCGAGAATAGCTTCACTGATAATTTTTTCGACATACTCTTTTAATTCATGTCGATATTGAGTGTAAGATATATTCATGGCCTCACCAACACGGTTGCTTAGATAATTGACAATCGCTTCTTCTTTAGGCTTAATGACATTATTAACTATCTTGGTAACCAATGGTGAGCCTTTTTGCACCTCTTCCTGTGCCATGGTAATCATCTTGGCAATCACACGGTCGGCCACTTCTTCCACCACCACTTCCGAAACAAAAGCAGACTGTTTGAAAACAAATGTTTTCGTGAGATCAAAAACACCTAATCGCTGCAATCTGTAAATTAATCCGAATAATCGTACCGCACCAAAAAAGTTGAATCCTTCTAAAATAGGAATACACATGATGACATCATACCAATGAACAAAAGGATAAAACCACCATTTGTCGTATTTTTTTCGGTAAATACTTCGTATCCACCTGAAAAGCAGCTCTGCAACATAAATTCCCACAAAAATTAAATCATATTGCAGCACATTATGATATATATGTGTGGCATACCAATCGTGGAAAGCAGCCGACACATAATGAATGCTTTGCGCAAAAAAGGAGAATTGAAATAAAAATCCGAAAAACAGATACAACAAGTTGATGATAACGATAATCAACATGGTTAAATCCATCCAGAAAAGATGAGACGAATCTGCAGAGCGTAATTTCTCTACATCAATCTTAAACATGCTGCGTACTTTATCTAACATGCAATGAAGATAGGAAATTTTTCAAATGTTGAATTCAACGGTAGCCTGTCAGAACTAAGAAAATCGCTCACTGTATGTTTTTTCCAATAGTTCTCGGTCGTCCGGATGTGCAATGGCAATCAGTGCTTTGGCACGCTGACGAAGATTTTTCCCGTATAAATAAGCAACACCAAATTCTGTAACTATATAATGCACATGACCCCTGGTAGTCACTACGCCTGCTCCTTGTTTCAGAAAAGGAACGATGCGTGGCTCTCCTTTTTTGGTGCGAGACGTGAGCGCAATGATGGGTTTGCCACCCTGACTGAGTGCTGCACCACGAATAAAATCCATTTGTCCGCCGATGCCACTGAATAGTCTGGTGCCAATGCTGTCTGCACAAACCTGTCCGGTGATATCTACTTCGATAGCGCTGTTGATGGCTACCACTTTCGGGTTTTTGCTGATGATATGCGGATCATTTACAAAATCAATATCGAGAAAGGCAAAAGCAGGATTGTCGTCTACGTAGTCGTACAGTTTTTTAGTACCTACCGCAAAACCCGTCACCGTTTT
>DAOORG010000458.1:0-1782 GCA_035389165.1 Chitinophagales bacterium | reverse complement strand
GTCCATATAAAACGGGCGTTTTCAATATTGAATCCTTTGACGGCAAATACGGATTTTATTTCCCGAATACCGGAAAATTTGTTGCTCCGAAATATACAAAAGTAACGGATGGAGAATCGGTTTATACCAATATCCAACAGTATAAAGATTTTAAAATAATGTATGTCCGTGATGAAAAATCTTCCTTTTATGTTGGAGAGAACGGAATTGAATTCAAAGAATAACTACTGACAATTCTTTTTAATTTCTTCCTTAGCTTTTGAGTAGCCTAACTTCTCTGCTTTTCTGAAATCGGAGCAGGCACCCGCTTTATCATTCATGTGCTGTTTGGCAATAGCTCTGTTAAAATAGGCTCTGGCATAATCCGGTTTCAAGGCAATGGATTTGGTGAAATCTTTGATGGCTTCCGAATAACTGCCCAAATCCGTTTTAGAATTCCCGCGGTTATAAAAAGCAAATGTATTTTTCGGGTCCAATTCTATGGCTTTGGTATAATCTTTAATGGCACCTTTATAATCTTTCAGTTTATCTTTTACATTTCCGCGATTATTATATGTATCTGCAATTTTAGGATTTAATTCTATTGCTTTGTTATAATCTTTCAAGGCACCTTTCAAATCTCCTATATCATTTTTGGAGATCCCACGATTATTGAAAGTTTGAAACTTAGTAGAATCGATTGCAATTGATTTGGAATATTCTTCAATAGCACCGGCATGGTCGCCTGCCTGGTCTTTCTTCACGCCGCTCATAAAATAATCTTTGGCGGTTTGTGCCTCAGAAAAATGAATCGTAAAAACGACAAGCAATAAACTTAAAAAATATTTTGACATCTGTATCTTTTATTCTTTTGCAAAAGTATTAATTTCTGTTGCCTGCAAATCTTAAATAATATTATTTAGATTTTTTCATTTCTTCCAGCATCATAATAATCTTATCCAGCTTTTCTGTTTCTATTAAACTTAAATGTTTTTGCAGCGCTTCTATTTCCAGCTTTGAATCTATATTCGTTTGATAATCTGCTTGTGCCTGCGCCCTGTCTCTGTCACTCTGACGATTTTGCGCCATCATGATAATAGGCGCCGCATAAGCAGCCTGCGTAGAAAACAATAAATTCAACAAAATAAACGGATAGGCATCCCAGTGATGGACAAATCCGACAACATTCAAACTCATCCATACTGCAACGATGATGGTCTGAATAATAATAAATCGCCAGGAACCCATTCCGCTCGCAACGGAATCCGCCAGCCGTTGGCCGACACTGGAGATTTCTATATGTTCATCATGCCAGTTTTTTGCTTTCTTTGCCATATCTGTTGATTTGTAAACGTAAGTTTTGTCTTCTAAAATTACACAATCGATACCGAAACAGCGAAAATAAATAATAAGGATTGTTAATTACAAGAAATCAGATTTTTCCGCGCAGGCCTAATTCTATCAACTCCATTTTTTGTGGTTTACCATTCTCAATTTCAAAACGGATGATGGTACGCATTTTATGAAACCCGTGAATACCTGCCGCTCCTGAGTTAATGTGCAGGAAACCATATTTCGGATCTTTCATCACTTTTACTATATGCGAGTGACCGCATACTAAGATATCCGGTTGCTCATTTTTTATAATACCATTTACATGTGTGTTGTATTTACCAACGGCTCCGGCAATATGTGTAATCAGAATTTTGCAATTATCGACCAGTATCCGCTGATCTTCCGGAAATTCCGCACGCAACTCTTGTCCGTCTATATTTCCATATACGGCGTACAAAGGTTTAAATG
>DAOORG010000457.1:0-1785 GCA_035389165.1 Chitinophagales bacterium | reverse complement strand
GGAGCGACTTCCAATTTTTTGTTGTCCAGCATCATCAATCGCAATAAACATTTAATACCCGGTGAAGTGATTAAAGCACTGATAGACGGCACCAACGAAGTAGTAGAAATGCTGAACGAGAACGGTGTGCGTGTTTATCCAATGGGTGGCGAAACTGCCGACATGGGTGATGTCATTCGCACGGTATCAGTAGATGCTGTAATGACTGCTCGTTTTCGCAGAGACGAAGTGATTGATAATGCCAATATAAAACCTGGTGATGTAATCGTAGGATTGGCATCTTTTGGTCAGGCAAATTATGAAACACAATACAACGGCGGAATGGGCAGCAACGGATTAACCTCTGCACGTCATGATGTGTTTTCCAAAGTTTATGCCCAAAAATATCCGGAAGCGTTCGACCCGAATACGAATATGGATTTTATTTATTCAGGCTCAAAACTGCTCACCGATAAAGTGGAAGGAAGTCCACTGGATGCCGGAAAATTAGTACTGTCGCCTACACGAACCTATGCACCGATAGTGAAAAAAGTGATTGATGAAATAGGCGTGCAAAATATCAATGGCATCATTCATTGCAGCGGCGGCGCACAAACAAAGATTCTGCATTATGTAGAGAACTTACACATCGTAAAAGATAATTTATTTTCGGTACCGCCATTATTTAAAATGATACAGGAAGAAAGCAATACCAGCTGGAAAGAAATGTATCAGGTGTTTAATTGCGGACATCGTCTGGAAATCTATTGTAATTCGCAATTTGCCGAAACAATTATTTCCATTTCCAAATCATTTGGAATCGATGCACAGGTGGTTGGTTTTGTGGAAAGTGCTGCAGCCAAACAAGTGACGATAAAAAGCGATAAAGGTGAGTATGTTTATTAATTTATAAAACAACAGGATATGCCAACAATAAACCTGACAACAGAAATTAATGCACCGATTGATATTTGTTTTGATTTATCACGCAGCATTGATTTGCACAAACATTCTATGGAACATACCGGCGAAGAAGCTATTGCCGGCAGAACCAGCGGATTGATAGAAGACGGTGAGTTTGTTACGTGGCAGGCAAAACATTTCGGTGTTACGCAATACCTGACGTCGAAAATTTCCAACTTCAGGAAACCATATATTTTCAGAGATGAGCAAACGAAAGGTATATTTGACTTTTTTCGACACGATCATATTTTTGAAGAGAAAGACGGAAAAACGGTGATGACAGATGTGTTTGAATATCGCGCACCGTTTGGCTTTTTAGGAAATATCGCAGATAGTTTATTTCTGGAAAAGTATATGACCAATTTATTATTGCAACGCAATAAAGTGATTAAAGAAGTTGCGGAAAGTGATAAGTGGAAAGAGGTGTTGCCAAAGTAATTATTTCTCTTCTAAATAAATTTCCGCCAGCATACAACGTGCACTGCCACCGCCAATGGTTTCTATCGTTGGAATTTCAACTGACAAAATAGTCGTGTGTTTTTCTATCTGCGCAATTTGTTCCGGTGTTAAGCTTTTTAAAGACGTTGCAGACATCACCAAAAATGTTTTACCATCTGTATTTTGCACTTGCAGCATATTACCGGCAAATGCATTCATCTGTTCAAACGAAATATCTATAATTTCGTGACCGGTATTTTCCAGTCTGTTTTTTACAAATGTTTGTTCCGATTTGTTTTTAATACTTTCCAGGCAAATCACCGCAAACGTATCGCCGATAGTCAGCATCACATTGGTATGATACACTAAGTTATCCTGCGCATCCTGACTCGTAAAATAGACAGG
>DAOORG010000456.1:0-1805 GCA_035389165.1 Chitinophagales bacterium | reverse complement strand
CTACTCTACTTTCCCAGTCTTCAGGAAATTTTGTAAATACTTTGATCCGTGCTTTGTTGACTGATAAAAATTCAAGTGCCAGCTCATTTGTTAGAACTGCATTTGAAATATGCACAGATGAACCAAATTTTAATTGTGCAACATATCCTGGTTTTAAATCGAAGTCTCTGTTGATTTTGTTTTCTAATGCTATCATACCTTCTGATTTCAATTTGTAAAACAACTGCTTAAAGGCATCTCTGCAACCGCCGCAGTCTCCAGCTCTACCGAAAACATACATACCATATTGCATCAATCTTCCTTTTTGTGAGCGATTCTTTTGCAAATCGCTCACTGGAATATTCAATAACTCGCTAAGTTCATTGGCTGTAAATTCTAATACCATGAATCCACTTCAGCTTTTGTAGTTGCGTAATCAGTGTCAATGAATGTGTACGGAACTTTTGGCTCTTGTTCATCTGCCGGTGTTTTTAAAGTCACCACATGTGATCCGTTGTCAGCATAATACTTCATAGTAGAAGCACCGGTCATTCCGACATTGTAACCTAAGACCTCGAACGCATCAACATTATTCAAACCTTTCCATTTACGCTCAACCACAACCACACAACGTGCACCGGTCATCAATGCGTTTAAAAATGCTTTTGAATCTGTTGTGTTTTTTGGTGAAACGAAAACAAACATGTGAGTGGCACCATTTGGTGAGTCTGCATTTTCTTTCATTTCATATCCGCCATCTTTAAATTTCTTGAAAGCCTGGACTGGAATTTTTAACGCATCTACAACGAAAGCTAAACTTGTGATAGCTGTTTTGTCGGCATTGAAAGTGGTTGCTGCTCTGTCTATATCCTCGTAAGGAATAATGAAAGCATTTTCTTCTAAGCCTATAATTGGCGGATTCTCACAATCTTTTTGAAAGTCTCCGGTTAAATCGTCAATACATGATACTAATGGCATGATTATATTTTTATGATGTGATTAATATTCTTTCAACCAAATGTAAGCGGCACCGGTATAATATGCCTTAAAAGTGTACACGGTATTCGCTGTTAAACTGGTTACATTACTACCTGACTTGTCTTTTACTGTAAATCCACCAGCCAATGTATAAGCACCCGAACCAATATTCGCAACCACTAATGGACCACGATTAATAAACTGATTTGGATTTAAAAGCGTTAAAGTGTCCGCTGTTGCGCTATTCAATACAATATGCTTGTCATAATTCCGCATGGTGTAACTGGCAGTATTATAGTTGTATGTTTGAATATCTACTGTGTTATACTGTAAACTGTCAATCCTTGCTCTTACTGCTGATACTGTTTCCTTTAGATATGCTTTATTATACCTTCCATTTTCTTCACGGTAAACAACACTATTTGCTTTTGGTAATGTAGAAACTGAAGCAGATTTTAAATCACTTAGTTTACTGACCGGAAAATAGTATTTAATAGCAGTGTCACGCGATGTATTGTTAATCTTAGTAACTACACTGACCGGAATAAGAACCGGCTTGGCTGCGTTAATCGTTGCTGCAAGATCATTAGAAACGGCTGTGGTTTTAATTAAGATAGTCTTACCGCCATCCAGTACATTTTTATAACCCATGAATGACGTTGAATCAGATGGATGGTAAACGTATTGAACCATTTCCGGATTAAAGTAATTGACCACGCTTCCTATTGTTGCACTTCCACGCTTTGTTACAGTTGCGGAAAACTGCTGCGCTGTTGCTCCGAAAGCAAACAGCATTAAACAGATAATTGAGATATATTTTTTCATTTTCAAAAAATGTTTATTGATTA
>DAOORG010000455.1:0-1811 GCA_035389165.1 Chitinophagales bacterium | reverse complement strand
CCGCCACCATGTATCAGCGGTTCTAATGTAACACGCGGATTTTTTCTTCGCACATATAAAGCTCCGATTCCTTTTGGTCCGTAAAATTTATGTGCTGATAAACACAGAAGATCGATGCCATCTGCCTGAACATCCAAAGGAATTTTACCGATGGCTTGTGTTGCATCGCAAAAGAAAATAGCATTTTTAGCATGTGTGATTCGAGAAATTTCCCGAATGTTCTGAATGACACCTGTTTCATTATTGGCATACATCACACATACCAAAATTGTTTTCTCTGTGATAGCATTGTCCAGTTCCTTCAAGTCAATTAAACCATTTTTATCTACTTTCAGATACGTAACTTCTGCACCTTTCTTTTCTAAGAATTTGCAGGTATCCAAAACAGCCTTATGTTCTGTTTCTACCGTTACAATATGATTTCCTTTGGTTTGGTAGTTGTTGTAAACACCTTTGATTGCCAGATTGATGGCCTCGGTAGCGCCGGACGTAAAAATGATTTCCTGTGCTTCGCAATTAACCGTTGCAGCCACCTGAGCGCGTGCATTTTCTACGGCATCTTTAGCTTCAGCACCTGCTAAATGCGTACTGCTGGCGGCATTGCCAAACTTCTCCGTGAAGTAAGGCAACATCGCCAGCAGTACTTGTTCGTCTACCGGTGTAGTAGCATTATAATCGAGATAAATCACGATGTAAAAATAGAAATTCTATTTATCAAAAGCGAATATCTGGAACAGGCTTGATTTATTCGCAATCCTGCACGGTGCGTTGTAATAATGACATATTAACTCCGAATCCTGCCCAACGTGTGATGATGTCTTGTACTTTTGTTTCATCCATTTGTGGTGTTCTGCTTAAAATCCACCACGTAAATTTATTTTTGTCTGAAACCACCGCATATGAATAATCGTCTGCGATTTCTACTATCCAGTAGTTAGGTTCTGCTGGTTGCTGACCAAAAAATCCAACGCGTAATTTTGCATTTCCGGAATTTGGCTCTACGGTTGCTCTTCCTACAATTTCCTGAGCTGATCCGTCTTGTGTAATTTGTTTATTGACTACTTTAACCGATCCGTCAGCATTGAGGCTGTATTCTGCAGTAACACATTTTGCATTGAAAGAAAAGACCTGCGGCAATGCAGCTATCTGATACCATTTTCCCAAATATCTGTTTAGATCAATCGTGGTGTCAACTGTATTAATTGGATTGAGGTTGGTTGGAATGCAACCTGATAAAAGTGCTACGAAAGCGACTAAGAGTAATTTTTTCATGAGATGTTTGTTTATGATTTACTTTATATTTGCTCTTATAACACGCTTACGTTTATTTTGTTTAATAAAAACACAAAAAAATTAAACAAAACAAGTTTGTTTAATGAATGCTTAGATTTAGATTATAAAGAGTAAAAAAATTGCACATGAAAAAAATAGACCATATTGGTATTGCGGTAAAAGATGTGGAAGCATCCAACGAGTTATTTTCAAAACTGTTTAACAAAGCGCCGTTTCACCAGGAACTACTGGAAACGCAGCATTTGCAGGTATCTTTTTTTGCGTTGGAAGATACCAAAGTGGAATTGATACAACCAGTTTCTGAGAAAAGCACTGTACACAAATACTTAGAAAACAAAGGCGAAGGCATCCACCATGTGGCGTTTGAAGTGGAAGATATTTATGCAGAAATGGAACGACTGAAAAGTGAAGGCTTTCAACCGTTGACAGAGAAACCGTATGTTGGTGCGTTGAACAAACTGGTGTGTTTCTTTCATCCAAAAACGACCAATGGCGTGCTGGTGGAATTGTGCCAGAAG
>DAOORG010000454.1:0-1813 GCA_035389165.1 Chitinophagales bacterium | reverse complement strand
TAAACACCGCCGGTTATTTCCATGAGTGGATGATAAATCAGGGTGTGATGCAATTTGCCATTGCCTTATTCTTTGTTTCTGTTTTATTTGTTACGGAGGCTATCACCGGTGACACCAAAATAGAAACGATTGTTATATCAAAAAACAGGTTACAACGCTGGACGGTTTATGTCCTGCTGTTGGTAAGCATCGTTTGGTTTGGAATATTTAATAACACCTCGTTTGTGTATTTTCAATATTAGAATGTAATGTTAAAGAAGACAATAAAAAATATTATTCTAATCGGCACCATCCTGCTGGTGTTATCGTGTGCTGTTCGGTATTTTATGCCATTTTATTGGGGTGATTCTGTACAGACTGTAAAGTATGAACATTATAAAAAAAATGCAGAAGCATATAATGCCGTTTATTTGGGTGGTAGTTTAGAATATCGACACATTGATCCGGCAATTATAGATAGTATAGCAAAATTAAATGGACTTGACTTTCACTCTTATAACTTAGGCATTGACGGTCATAATATTATTCAGCAGATAAGTGATTTGGATGGCTTACTTAAAATCAGAAATACAAATCTTAAGTATGTTTTTTTAAGTATCAGCAGTGAGGCATACTTCTTTCAATCCAATTTACATACACCCAAATTTATCTCCTGGCATACTGCAGCTTCTACATACCGAGCCTGGAATATGATTCCAACATTAGACAATCCATTGAAATTCCGTTCAAAGTATATGTATTTCTTTGGCATGAGCTGGATGGAGAATTTATTTAATATCGGCACCGTGCCAGACATGTTAAAATATCGTTTTGACAAATCCAATTTAGATTCCAGCTATATAGGAAAAGACAGAAACGGATTTTATCCTTATGATTATGAAGAAAATCATCTCTTTATGGAATATAAATGGGAGGATACATTATTGCTGCAATCCAGAAAAAGATTTGAAAGCGGCGATCCATATTCCGACACTTTAAACCAGCAAGTACTTACCTCATTTGCAAATTATAAAGGAAATGAAAAGCCAAATGCAGCCATGGTAAAACTTTGTTTGGATGCATACAACAAATGCAAAAAACGCGGCATTCAGGTTTTCTTTGTATTACCACCTAAAGCACGTACTAATTATAGTTTATTGTTGCCTGTGTTTAATGCCATGCCGGAAGGTTCAAAAATTGAATTAGCTGACATTCGAAAATATCCTAAATTTTATACTATAGAATATGGATATAACTTTCATCATCTGAATTATAAAGGAGCAAAAGTATTCAGTAATGAGCTATCAAAACAACTAATCCCATTATTGAAAGCCAAAAGAGACTCTATATGATTTATTATGAGCCTGTCAATTAATTTTATCTTTAAGTTCTCGCAACAATTCATCTAAACTCAAACTTTCGACTTCTTGTTCTATTGAATATCCATTTTTACTTGCAGGTTCAAGTATTGTAGTTTTCGGTTGCTCTATCTTTAGCTCATTCACAATAAAATTTGTCAATTTATTTACTGTAGGGTATGACCAGATAACGGATATATTTAATGATATGCTAAGATCTTTTTGCAATTTGTTTTTTATTTGCAACGCCAACAAAGAATCCACTCCATAACTCTTAAAGGTGTCATCTTCTTTTATTTTATTTAACTGCATTTTTGTCGCCGATGCAATATTTCTCTTAATCTGATCTTTCACGTAGGTTTTTGCGGTTTCAACATCAGAAAACACATCACTCTTTTCTTGTTGTTCATCCAATTCACGAGTATTTGTCTTTTTATTTAAAATGGTGCTATAAAAATTGTTATCACACATATAAG
>DAOORG010000453.1:0-1819 GCA_035389165.1 Chitinophagales bacterium | reverse complement strand
CGCAGAAAATAATTTTCAGGTTGGCGGAAAATTTACTACGAGAATGGAAGCCAAAGATGGCAGCTTCGGGTTTGATTTTAATGGCATTTACGACGAAATAAAAACCAAAGAATTAATTTCATACACAATGGAAGATGGCAGAAAAGCAAGTATTCTCTTTTCAGAAAATGGAAACGAAACGATTGTCACCGAAACGTTTGAAGCAGAAAATGAAAATCCAATCGATATGCAGCGCGCAGGCTGGCAAGCTATTTTAGATAATTTTAAAAAATACGTGGAGACTCATTAACACCTCCCTTAATCCCTCCTCAAGGAGGGAGACGCGGACAGTGCAAAATATTTGCTATCCTGAAAAATAAAGAGCAACGTACGAAATGTATTGCATGTACGGCTTCCCCTCCACGGAAGGGGATTGAGGGGTGGGTTATAAACTCGGCACTCTATCAAACCACGGTTGTGCCTGCTCTAATTGTGCCGCCAATCGAAACAACGTTGCTTCGTCGTTCATACGTGCGGTAAACATCACACCTACCGGTAAGTTCTCTTGACTCCAATGCAACGGCACAGTCATGGAAGGCTGCCCTGTCATATTTGCCAGTGGCGCATACGGTATCCATCCGAAAATTTTTTCTGCCGTTTTTTCAATCAGTCCGGTATATTTTACCACAGAAGAAATGCCGAGCGCATTCATCACCTGCAATCCGATTTGTTCTGCCGCACTGTTTTGTAACGCACCTATTTTGAAAGGCTTCATGCCTAATGTTGGCGTTAACAATAAATCATATTGCTGATGAAAAGCACCCATGGCGCGGTTGGTCGTATTCCATTTCATTTTTGCCAATGCATATTCATTAGCAGAAAATGATTTTCCTAATTTATACATCAGCCAGGTATTGGGTTCCAGTTCGCTGCGTTTCGGTTTGCTGCCACGTTCTTCGCCAATAAAATCTACCGTTGCAGACAATTCACTGCACACCATCGTATAAAAATATTCCGTTAATAATTGTTTGGTATAAGGCAATTTCACTTCTTCCACATCGTGTCCCAGTGAGCGCAACAATTGCACTGCGTTATTTATGGCAGCAATATTTTCAGCATCTTGTTGTCCGTGAATCGGATGTTCTACAGAATAACCAATTTTTAATTTTCCCGGATTGTTTTTGATTTCTTCTAAATAAGGTCTTTCCGGTTGCTGACTGATAAAAGAATCACCGGCAAGCGGACCTTGCACCACATCAATGTAAGCAGCAGCATCGCGCACACTTCTGGAAAGAATGCCGGATGTAACGGCACCATTCCAGGGATCGCCATACATCGGTCCATTGCTGATTCTGCCACGCGATGGTTTGATGCCAAACAAACCATTACAGCTTGCAGGAATACGAATGGATCCACCGCCGTCGCTGGCAAATGCCATAGGTAAAATGCCTGCTGCTACAGCAGCACCGGCACCACCGCTGCTGCCACCTGTAGTATGTTCCAGGTTCCATGGATTGTGTGCGGTACCTAATAATTTGCCTTCAGTAAATGGCGTGACGCCAAATTCCGGTGTATTGGATTTTCCGAAAATGATTAAGCCACTTTTAATAGCACGATGAACCGTTTCAGATGTTTCTTTAGAAACATAATTTTTTAAAATTCCCGAGCCACCAGTGCAGCGTGTTCCTGCTAAATGGGCATCCAGATCTTTCAATAAAAATGGTACGCCGGCAAAAGGAGCATTCGCATCAAGTGTTTTTATTAGTTCTTTTGCAAGATCATATAATTTGCTGACGACCGCATTTATTTTCGGGTTGACCGCTTCGGTGCGTTGTATTGC
>DAOORG010000452.1:0-1822 GCA_035389165.1 Chitinophagales bacterium | reverse complement strand
GACCGAATCCTGTTTTGGTAAGTCTGGCAAAACAAACTAACACGAATACAAATGCGTTGTGGTTGTCTTCTGCAAAAAAAGATGAAGACGATGTGCTGTATTTTCATAAAAACTTGCAACAATTATTTAGTGCAGGAATTGCTGTTGACTGGAATCAGTTTTATCAAAACAAAAAAATAAATCGTGTAGCATTGCCAACTTATGGCTGGAACTGGAAAGTATATTGGGAAAATCCGGTGTTTGGTAAAAGTTCGATAGTCGATAGACCAAAGTCGATAGAAATTAAAGAAAATCATCAACCATCGACCATTGACCAACGGCCAGTTGCAACTCGCGAAACCTTACTTGCATACATGCAAATTGAAGCAGCAAAAGTTTTAGGCTTGGAAGCCGGACAAAAAGTAGATGTCAATAAGCCATACAGAGAACAAGGATTTGATAGTATGATGAGTGGTGAGTTTTTGAGTTTGATGGAAAAACATATCGGTTCTGAATTAAAAATGGAAATTATTCATTTGCACAATACACCGAAAGATTTGCATCAGTATTTAATTGATACGTATTATGGCGGTGGAGAAATTGATACAACACAGGCCATCACGATGGCAGATATCATGTTCAATCAGGAAATGGAACACACGCACACAGGCGACTGGCACGAAATAAAACCGGAAGATAATGCATTGCTGCGTTGGTTTAAAAAAATAGATAAGAAACTGCCAAGTGTAAAGAATTAATTTTTTAACACATAGTTACATAGAAATAGTTTCACAAAAAGAAATCGATAGGTAAATATAGATTCATCTTCGATGATTAACTATGTTTGTCTAAGCTTGCTAAAAAATACCACAGACTGAACATGCTTAAGTAAAAAAATCTATGTATCTATGTGTTTCAATTTTATTTAATGAAAGCAATTTTACTACACCATGCTGGCGGCGACAAATATGCATACAGAAAAATGCAGCATCAGTTGTTGCCTGAAATTGAAAGTGTGGCGTTTGAACTACCAGGAAGAAGTGACAGAATAGCGGAACCGTTTGTAAAAAATTTGCAAGATGCAGTTAATGATATTTATGACCAACTAATACAACAATTACCTGAAGAGTATTTTATTGTTGGAAATAGCATGGGTTCGATTATAGGTTTTTTATTGGCGCACAAATTACAACAGGAAAACAGAAACTTACCTAAACATCTTTTCTTAGCCTCGCGTTTAAGTCCGGATGCCTACAAAAACGAACCGAATATTAGAGGAATTTCTTCAGATGAATTTTGGAACGTAGTACAACAATACGATGGTGTTCCTGAACAATTATTACAACACAAAGAATTAAAAGAGTTTTACGAACCGATTTTGCGAAGTGATTTTGAATTGCTGCAACACTTTAATGAAACATTTGAAACTATAGAATCAATTAATGTTCCTGCAACTATTTTATTTGGCGAGAATGATACCAGAAATGTGACAGAAGAAAAAATGCAAGGCTGGAAAAAATTCTTTTCAGCAGCTATTGAAATAAAATCTTTTGAAGGCGGACATTTTTTTATGTACGATACCAATGAAGTAGTTGATTTTATTAAAACGAAATTACGCCTTGAAAAATAACACCATTCATATATTCTACCTCAAACAAACAGAAAAATTACCAGAAAAGATTTTTCAGCAATTTTTAATGCAATTGCCTGATTTATTTCAACAAGACATAAACGCTTACAAACACTGGCAAAGCGCACAAGCTTCTTTGTTAGGTAAAATACTTTTACAAAATGCATTTCAGCAATTAGCATTAAACTACACATTACACGATATTAAAATTGG
>DAOORG010000451.1:0-1841 GCA_035389165.1 Chitinophagales bacterium | reverse complement strand
TATATTACAGGCAATCACGACGACCATATGCGTAATTTTTCCGGTTATCGATTTGATACCTTGCAATTGAGAGATGAAATCATTTTAGAACTTGACGGAAAAAAACACTGGATTTTTCATGGTGATAAATACGATTTATCGGTGGGCGGTTCTGCGCGCTGGCTGGCAAAACTGGGAGGCAGAACCTATGACACCATTTGGCAGGCAAACCGTTACATCAATAATATACGGATGAAATACGGAAAAGACAAGATTTTTATCTCTAAATATATTAAGGACAAAGTAAAATCTATTGTAAAAAGCAAAGTACAGGATTTTGAAGATGTTGCCATAGAAATCGGTATTGAAGAAGGCTACGATTTTATCATTTGCGGACACATACATAAACCGCAAATCAGAGAAGTCTCTACAGAAAAAGGAAAAGCCATGTATCTCAACAGCGGCGACTGGGTGGAAAATCTTACTGCATTGGAATATGCAAACGGAGAATGGGATTTATTTTATTATCAACACGATTTACAATACAAAGATATCGACAGAACATAAATTCTCACAACATTCACCTATTCTTACTACTTTCTACTCACGACTTACTGCTATTATCCACATTTCCACAATGTACATATTTGCTTATTTTTCATTAAAACAATTGACAATATGTGTTTTTTGGTATAATTTAATATTCAAATACCAAAAACATGAAAAAACAATTACCCATACCAAAAGAAGTACAAGCCTTTCAGTACTTTCTGATTTTACTGGTGATACTTTTGCTCGGTATACTGACAAAGTAAACACCACGTTTTAATTTCTCAATTGTCCATATTTTCGGTAAGCTTACTAACCGGACAGATTTATTCGGCACCAGCGGATCTTTTCACTGAAATTTTATATTACTAAATAAATTGCTGCAAAATGTATCTTTGCACTCAACCAATAAAATCTTCTAATGGATTTCAGTATTTTCGCAGAAGCCTCTACATGGGTAAGTTTAGTAACGCTTACCTTTCTGGAAATTGTATTAGGTGTGGATAATATCATCTTTATTTCCATCGTTACCCAAAAACTAAAACCGGAAGAAAGAAAACGCGGTCAAACACTCGGTTTGACACTAGCACTGATTCTTCGCATCATTCTGTTATTTTTCCTGGGCTTTATTCTAGGCTTGAATAAAAATATACTTCCGCCTTCTTTTGGATTTGAACTTACCGGCAAAGGAATCATTTTATTACTGGGTGGTATTTTCCTAATCTATAAGTCCACCACGGAAATCCACCATAAAATTACAGGAGACGACGATGAGTTTAATGTCAATAAAACGGAAACAAAGTCTTCTTTTACCTCCGTATTAATTCAGATTGCATTATTAAACCTTGTTTTCTCTTTTGATTCCATTCTTACGGCAATAGGTATCGTTAAAGAAATAATGGTGATGATAGTAGCAGTGGTTATATCGATGCTGGTGATGATGAAATTTACTGACCCGGTAAGTAAAATCGTAAATAAATACCCAAGTTTACAGATTCTGGCTTTATCCTTCTTAATTATGATTGGCGTAACGCTCCTTATGGAAGGTTTTGGAAGAGAAGTGGAAAAATCATTTATTTACGTTTCCGTTGCCTTTTCCTTTGTTGTCGAATTATTAAACATCCGTTTCCGCAAAAAAAATAAGGTTCAATAACATCTTTATTTTTAAAAACTATTTACATTTAGTGTGATTTGTTAATTAATCTAAACAAACATTCACCTCTGTAAGGTAAAATTCAGACGTGAAACCAATTATTAAAACGCATTCATGAAAAAAACTCTGTTTACGGCATATTGTATTCTATTTACTGTGT
>DAOORG010000450.1:0-1852 GCA_035389165.1 Chitinophagales bacterium | reverse complement strand
ATTTTTCAGGCCTTTTTATTGTGTATCCATTTTCTTTTAATATTATTTCCTCAGGCAATACTGCATTTTCAAACTGTATAAAGCAACTATCTAATTTTACAATCTTATTAGACAACTGAATAAGGTTATTGGAAAACCTCTTTGGTGGAAAGTAAGTAATAATCTTATGCTTTGGATTAAATTCTCTGATGAATTCTATCGGAGGAACTAAATCACTGTCAGCAGAAATTAAAATACTAATATCACATTTGTCTTGAACAACATCTTTCACCATTTGTATCGCTATTCTTACATCGGTTTCTTTTTCTTCATGTACTTTAAACTTAACACCACATGAATTGCATTTTTGCTTCTTTGTTAAGTACTTGCCTAAATGTAATTTAAACTTAGGCTCTTTAATATTTGCCTGAAAAAATAAATCCTGACGTTCTTGTTTTCCTATATCTTTTTGAACAGCGGAAAAATAATTTACTTCAATTAATTCCTGATGAGGCTTTACAAACGAAGAACAAAATTTTACGATGTTTAACCAGTAAAACTGTTTCCATTTTTTATCTTTTAATCCAAAATAGAAATTAAAACCATCTATATAAAAGATAACGCGTTGCTTTTCCGACATTATGCAAATATATAAAAAAACCACTCTGCAATTGAGTGGCTAACTTGAGAATATCCCATCTCAAGGAGAACAAATATGCAATGCATAATTCTAATGCAAAGTTAAGTAAAATTGTACAATTTTGTAGGAAATTGTAGGAAACCCAACACAAGTAATTTGAAATCAGTTGTTTATATATATTTCATTTCAGGTAGTTGACAAAACCTGTCAAAGGCGAGGAAATTTTATCCAATTATTTTTTTGTTTTCATCACTCAGTTTCTCAATTCCAACATGTTCTCTTATTGTATTTTGCCAAAGATAGACTTCTTTTATTCTATTGTTAAATATTTCATTTGATTCTAATTCTTTAGATGTATTTAGAATATCTGGTAATAAGCTCATGTATAGGGTTACGATGTCTAAAGAAGATTTTATAATATTCTTTGGCAGGATTAAGTTACCTTCTAATTGTATTTGTGAAACTATATTTTTTAGGTTATCTGTATATCTAATCTTTGAATCTTCAATTTCTATGTAATCTTTTTTTTCAATCCACTTCCTCAAAATTTGAATCTCAACTTCTATGTCAATAATCTTTTGGTTTAGTTGTAATAGTAGATTATATTGTTTTTCATACAACATCTCTCTAATCTTACTTCTCCTGTTTTGTAAAACAATTACTAAAGTATAACTACTAATTAATATTGGAACTAGTTTCCAGAAATTTTCTACAGTCAAGTAATGTTCAAGAATCATAATTCTTTATTTCTTTATACATCATAATTCAACACACTCTGCAGCCATCTTTCTACTTCTTCTGTTTTCATGTTTTTACGTTGTGCGTAATCTTCTACCTGGTCTTTGGCAATTTTTCCGATGCCGAAATATTTACTGTCCGGATGTGAGAAATACCAGCCGCTCACACTGGATGCCGGATACATGGCGTTGCTTTCCGTTAAGATAATGCCTGCATTTTTTTCTGCATCCAGCAATTTAAACAACATTGGTTTTTCAGTATGATCAGGACAAGCCGGATAGCCTGGTGCCGGACGGATACCCTGATACTTTTCTTTAATTAGTTCTTCGCTGCTTAATGTTTCTTCAGTGGTGTATTTCCAGAATTCCGTGCGCACGCGTTCATGCATACGTTCCGCAAAGGCTTCCGCTAAACGGTCGGCCAGCGCCGCCAGCATAATTTTATTATAATCGTCGTGGTTTTCTTCAAAATGCTTTAGCCATTTTTCAATGCCAA
>DAOORG010000449.1:0-1868 GCA_035389165.1 Chitinophagales bacterium | reverse complement strand
CGTGGTGGTACTTCATCGCCCATCAGCATGGAGAAAATATGGTCTGCTTCCGCTGCATTTTCTATACTTACCTGTTTCAGTGTTCTTGTTTCAGGATTCATGGTGGTTTCCCATAATTGCTCTGCGTTCATCTCACCCAAACCTTTATATCGTTGTGTGTGTACACTGTCTTCTTTTCCTTCGCCTGCCAATTCTTTTATAAATCGTTTGCGCTGGTCATCATTCCATGCATAGTGTTGTTTGTTTCCTTTCTTCACTAAATATAATGGCGGAGATGCGATATAAATATAACCGTTCTCAATCAGCTCTTTCATGTGGCGGAAGAAAAATGTCAAAATCAAAGTTGTAATGTGGCTGCCATCGACGTCCGCATCACACATGATGACTATTTTGTGATAACGCAGTTTTGCAATATTCAATGCTTTTTCATCACCTTCCACACCTTTGCTTACACCTAATGCCGTGAAAATATTTTTGATTTCCTCATTTTCATAAATCTTATGTTCCATGGCTTTTTCTACATTAAGAATTTTTCCTCTTAATGGTAAGATCGCCTGAAATGCACGGTTTCTGCCTTGTTTAGCCGTTCCGCCTGCAGAATCCCCTTCGACTAAATACAATTCACATGCATCCGGATTTTTATCAGAACAGTCGGATAATTTTCCCGGTAAGCCGGAGCCTCCTAATACACTTTTGCGCTGTACTAATTCTCTGGCTTTTTTCGCGGCCATACGTGCTGTTGCTGCTAAAATTACTTTATTGACAATTACACGTGCTTCTTTAGGATTTTCTTCCAGAAAATATTCTAAATGCTCGCCAACAACGCCTGCAACAATTGCATCAACTTCGGAGTTGCCTAATTTTGTTTTTGTTTGTCCTTCAAAAGATGGTTCAGGTACTTTTACAGAAACCAAACAAGTGATACCTTCACGGAAATCTTCACCGCTGATTTCTGTTTTTAAGTTTTTGAATAAATCATTTTTAGTTGCCCAGTTTTTAAAAACACGGGTTAATGCTCTTCTGAAACCCACTACGTGTGTACCGCCTTCAATGGTATTGATGTTGTTTACATACGAGTGAATGTTTTCATTGTAAGAATCATTGTATTGGAACGCCACTTCAACGACAACGTTGTCACGTGTGCCTTCCATGTATATCACTTCAGGAATTAAAGGCTGACGGGTTTTATCCAAAAACTGAACAAATTCACGCAGACCGCCTTCAGATAAAAACGTTTCTGAGAAAGGAACGCCATTTTCGTCTCTGTTTCTGTTGTCTGTTATAGTGATACTGATGCCGCGATTCAGATAGCCTAATTCGCGCATACGAGCAGCTAGGGTATCGTAATTGTATTCTGTAGTAGTGAAAATAGTAGCATCCGGTTTGAAATGGATTTTTGTACCACGAATATCAGACGGACCAACTTCTTTTACCGGATATTTTGGAATACCAATTCCGAATTCCTGCTGATATTCTTTTCCATCGCGATAAACTGTAGCAATTAACTGAGTGGAAAGCGCATTTACGCAAGAAACACCCACACCGTGCAAACCTCCGGAAACTTTATAGGAATCCTTATCAAACTTACCACCTGCGTGTAAAACGGTTAACACGACTTCCAAAGCCGAACGGCCTTCTTTCACGTGCATATCTACCGGAATACCACGTCCGTCATCTAAAACAGAAATGGAATTATCTTCGTGAATTGTAACAAAGATGTTTTTACAGTGGCCGGCTAATGCTTCGTCAATAGAGTTATCTACCACTTCATAAACCAAATGATGCAAACCGCGCGTGTTGATATCACCAATGTACATGGCCGGTCGCATACGCACCGCTTCTAATCCTTCTAAAACTGTGATGTTTTC
>DAOORG010000448.1:0-1884 GCA_035389165.1 Chitinophagales bacterium | reverse complement strand
TACAAGTACACAACAAAATTTATGAAATCAGAGGTATAAAAGTGATGTTAGACTTCGACTTGGCTGGGCTTTATGAAGTGGAAACAAAAGTGTTGAATCAATCGGTAAAACGAAATATCAAACGGTTTCCTCCAGATTTTATGTTTCAGCTCACGAAAGATGAATTGGAATCTTTGAAGTCACAATTTGTGACTTCAAACAAATTGAACTCATTACATATTGAGACGAGTTCAGAAAAACGTGGAGGTAATCGAAGATTACCCTATGCCTTCACTGAACAAGGCTTAGCTATGTTAAGCGGTATTCTAAATTCTGAAAAGGCAATTAATGTAAATATTGCCATTATGCGTGCATTTGTCTATTTAAAGCAGTTTGCGTTAACCAATAAAGAATTGACGGATAAACTCAAAAAATTAGAAAGTAAGACCAATAAAAAATTTAAAGATGTGTACGATGCCTTGGATTATTTATTACAGAAAGATAAATTAGAATCTGAACAGAAAACAAGAGTAAGAATTGGATTTAAACGTACCGGCGAAAGTTAATGTTAAACTACGACATGTATTGTCGCACTAAAGAATTATCTTTATCATAAAAAATGTCACTTACCAATAAACTAAGACGATTTGAGTTGCTGATTAGCAAACTGGAACGCAGCAATTATCCGTCGCTGAGTGCCTTACTGAAGTATTTGAACGGATATGGCTGTAATATAGTATCACGCACACTGCAACGTGATTTTGAGGAATTAAGAACCGAGTTCAAGGTGTTTGTTGAGTATGACACTTTTCATCGTGGTTATTTTATAGAGAAAGATACGATAACAGATAGCGTTATTCAGTTTATAAAAAATATGTCGCTACAGGCAAATTTACTGGATTTTGCAAAAGCAAATCAAAAATCGGAAGCGGTTATTCTGAAAGAAAAGCACGAGCTGAAAGGTGTTGAATTTATTCCGCAGATTTTGACGGCTATTCAGCATTGTTTTCAAATCGAATTTGAATATCATGCATTTGATAGTGAACAACAAAAAAAATATATGCTGCAACCTTATGCACTAAAAGAGTTTTTAGGCCGCTGGTATATGGTTGGTGTGTCGCCAAACAAAACTTCAATTTTAAAATTTGGAATAGACAGGATTACTTCAATAACTATTACAGAAAAAATTTTTAAACCAAATAAAAAGATAGACCTTGCCACCTATTTTTCAAGAATGATTGGCATAATGGATAATGGTGCAGAACGGGAAATTGTGGTGCTCCGTTTTACGCCTTTTCAGGCAAATTATATTCGAACCTTGCCATTGCATTGGTCGCAGAAAGAAATATTGACAAATGAACAGGAAGTGCGTTTTGAATATTTTATATTGACGAATTACGAATTGCTGCAGAAGATTTTAAGTTATGGTGATGCTGTAAAAGTGTTACAGCCAAAATCCTTGCAAAAACAACATCAGGAAATGTTAAAGGCTGCTTTGGCGCACTATAAGAGATAGCTTTATTTAAGGCAAATGGACGGACGATTTTGAGTCGTCTGATGATAACTCACTCGTTGTCAGACGGCTCTAAGCCGTCCTACAACTCAAATAGTACTACTTAAAAATAATTTTCAACTACGACGTGTTTTGTCGTACCTGGTGAATAGTTTTGAGTATGAGAAATAGTTATTCTACCTGTATTATTCCGGAAACATCTGAAGGTTTATTGTTTTCATTGCAGAGCAACGGTTTTTTATATCATTGCTGGAAAAATAAACAACAATATGTTGTGATTAAGGAGTCCAATGATTTTTCTAAAGCTATACCTAATCAGCTTTTGAATTTTACGGAATTAGAATTGAAGCGATATTTATATTTGGCTACAGAAAAGCTAAAATACCTGGATG
>DAOORG010000447.1:0-1889 GCA_035389165.1 Chitinophagales bacterium | reverse complement strand
AAAATCTATTTGCATCATCTTTAGTTTTCCCAGGTGTAATAATGGTGTGCTGTATCTAAAACAAATCCTGTTTTAGGATACAAGTTATTGCCGATTACATTGCTCTTTGCTGTTTCCAGCATCATACCGCAACTTTCGGTTGTCTGGCATAATTCTTTTGCTGCATCAATCAGTGCAACAGAAATTCCTTTACTACGATGTTCCGGAGCAACAAATAAATCATTCAGCAACCAAAATCGTTTCATACGGGTAGAAGAGAAGAGCGGATACAATTGTACAAATCCTGTTAATTGCTTTTCTTCATTTTCTGCGACAAAAATAACGGATTCATTTTTCTGTATTCTTTCTGATAAGAAAATAATAGCTTGTTCCACATCACTTGTCTTTTCATAAAAAACACGATAGGCATCAAACAATGTTGCTAGTTCCTGAATGTCATCAATACTGGCTTTGCGTATTTTCATTTTATTGAATTAATGGTTCGTAACGTTCTTTTATAACGCGAAGGTGATGTATCTGATGACCAACCAGCATATAACCTAACCCAAGCACGGGAACTTTGCGGTTAAAGCAGGTGCCGACAATTTTTAGAGCTTCAGGCTCAAAGCTTTTAAATAATTGAATAGTTGATTTTCGCACAGTCAGCAATTCGTCAATCAGTTCGTCAATGGTTCGGTTGTCTGTTTTTGCATGATCGGCGAATAAATCTTCGTCGTAGCCCGGAAGTTCACTGCTATCACCGCGCGCAAACCATAATGCTCTGAATGATTGAATGCGTTCATTGTCGATAATATGCTGATAGATATCATTAATTGTCCATTTGCCGGGCGCATAAATTTTACTGCCGATTTTATGGAGTTTTTCCATATCTGTATTTTCAATTACGTGCTGAGCATTTGCAAGTGCTTCGAACAAATCATCTTCTTCTACCAAATTTATATATCGGTCGAAAAAATCCGGCATCGGTTGTATATCGCTCTTTTTCATAAGTTAGTATTTAATTGCAAAATAAGATTTTTAAAAATTAAAAGTTCTATTATTTCGTCGCAATAATCAATTTCAATGCACAGGTAAATGTTGCTTGTGTTCTGAAATGACCATACATTCTATCCCATTCACCGGACACTAAATCTTGTTCCAGTCTTTTTACCAATAGTTCTTCCAAACCGTCTTGCAAAAATCCCCATGCAGATTGTGCTAATCGAACTTCTTTATTCATAAACGCTTCAGGTCTTCCATAAAATGCTTCCTGAAAACCATCAACACAATCCAACGGAATGGGAATGGATTGCACCTCAATAGTTCCGCCTAAGGCTTCTTTTATAAAATCAATTGTTGGATAACGTGCTTTTTCCACTTCTATCAATTCCGGAAAATAATTGGCATTCCAAAAATTATCTAAGGCATCCGGATCAAAGGTCATAATCAGCACCTGACCACTGGTGACTCTGCGTAATTCCTGTAAACCTTTTCGTATATCCGGCCAGTGATGTATAGTGACCATTGCCATAGAAGCATCAAATACATGGTCGTCAAAAGGTAAGTTATCTGCAGTGCCAATAATTGCGGGTACTTTGCCATTTTCTTTTCGTTGCGCTCGCATTACAGCAGATGGTTCCACTGCCACTACATAGCGGCCGTTTGGTTCGTAGGAGCCGCCACCAGCGCCAACATTCAGAACAGATTGTGCATTGCCTAATGCAGTATGCACGTAAGCCTCAATTCTCGGATCAGTGCGCCGGTGCCCTGAATACGAATGCCCGGATTGGTCATAATTAAAAGCTGGATTGTTGATTTTCATGAAACTAAAATAAGATTAATCAAAAATAAATTTCTTGATTTAACTTAATTTAGATTTTAGATTGTGTTCTTTAAATACTAATTTCAAC
>DAOORG010000446.1:0-1890 GCA_035389165.1 Chitinophagales bacterium | reverse complement strand
TAACAAAAATTAGCAATATGACGTTTGGTGCTGTCCAAAACATAAGGATTAAAAATAAGCGCCAATGGATTGGGACTAAAAAGTGCTTCTATATTTAATCCACCGATAAACGGCACATGCGAATATCCAAGCCAGGATTGAAACTCACTACGCAATCCTAATTCTTTGTAACGCTTATCTATTAAAAAGCTGCCCATCAGTTTTGGCAACATAGGCAAATGAAACGGATGATCATAATTATATGGAACTATCGGGTCTGCGGTGCCATGTTGTGACAATATAGGCGGATAATTTCTGTTGGGTTTTATCCAGGTAGTATCCAGCAAAGCTCCGGAAATATTAAGCATGCCTATGACATTTGCACCGCAGTATCTATTATCTAATAATGCCTGTGAATTGGGCTCTACCTGCAAAATCCATTGCTGGTATTGTGGCGGCATCCAGGATAAACTATCCAAAAATAAGGCATGTAAAAAACTTACCGAACCGGCTGAAACACCGCCGATAATTACTTTACTATAATCTACTTTATACGGATTTCCGAAATTAATGGTAGTATCCATTATACTGCAGGTCGCATCTCTAATATCTATCAAAGAACGACCTACCGCTTTGATCATACTTTCTTCTGACAACAAAACCAACGGATTGGCTTCTTCTCTGTATTCTAAGGAAATAACGACATAGCCTCTTTTTACCAAATCAATTGCCAACTCTACAATATCCGGACTTTTCTGATCTAATAAATCAATATAACCTCCACCATGTGCCAGCACAACGACTGGTCTGCTGGAAGCCGTATCGTTTTTTGGTTGATAGACATCATACACCAGATTCTGCCATCTTCCGTCACTGGTTTGTTTCCATGCATAATGGATATTATTGAGAATTGAATATTCGGAAAATACTTTATTCTTATATCTGCCATTAAAGCAATCCGTGGCATTGCCAGATGTTAATAAAAATGATAAAAATATAATCGTGTAAAGAACTCTTAGCATACTTTTTAGTTTATTTAAAAATACTAGGTTTTTCATTAGTATTTACTTTCATTTACAACCAATGGTGCATTCTTATCTTTTGTATATCTTTGATGAAGCAAAATGGAATTCAAATTACATTCTAATTATCAACCGGCAGGTGATCAGCCGAATGCCATTCAACAATTGAGTGATGGTATTTTACAAAACGAACAATTCCAAACCTTATTAGGCGTAACGGGTTCGGGAAAAACATTTACCATTGCTAATGTGATAGAGAAGACTCAACGGCCAACATTGGTCTTGTCTCATAACAAAACACTGGTCGCTCAATTATACACCGAATTCAAAGAATTTTTTCCTGATAATAAAGTAGAATTCTTTACGTCGTATTACGACTATTATCAACCAGAAGCCTACGTTGCTGTTACAGACACTTATATAGAAAAAGATTTGTCTATTAATGCAGAAATTGAAAAGCTGCGTTTAAGCACCACCACATCATTAATGAGCGGAAGACGCGATGTGATTGTCGTAGCATCTGTTTCCTGTATCTATGGCTTGGGAAATCCGGCTGAATATAAAAATCAAATAATCCGAATTACAAAAGGACAAACATTAAGCAGAAACACTTTTTTGTTTGATTTGGTTGGAATTTTATATGCACGCACTACGGCAGATTTCCAGCGCGGAAATTTTCGCGTGAAAGGCGATAATGTAGAAGTGTTTTTAGCCTATGCAGATTATGCTTATCGAATTACATTTTGGGGCGATGAAGTTGAAGAGCTGGAATCCTTCGATCCGGTATCCGGAAAACGCATCGAACAAATGAAAGACATCGCCATCTTTCCAGCTAATATCTATATTGCACCGCGCGACCAACTGCCAACTATTATTCATGAAATACAAG
>DAOORG010000445.1:0-1891 GCA_035389165.1 Chitinophagales bacterium | reverse complement strand
TACAAACAACTAAAAATCCGATGATGGAGGCAAAAGATTTTGAATTACCAATAGAAGGTTCTCTTAGCAAATTGACATTTTTACCAACTCAACAGCAGGAAGAACAGCCAATAGCTATTCCTAAAGAATCAACATCACCGAACAAATTGCCTAAAAGTTTTCAGAAAAACAAAAAGTCCATTTTAAAAAAGAAAAAATAAAGGCTCTATATAAAATCCTTTTTTATATTTTTGTTTATATGGAAGAAGAAAAATCGTATCAGGTTCCACCTGAAGGTTCATTAGGATTACTCGCATTAGGACATATCGGCTTGTTTGCATGGAGAAACGCAAGAGCGGAAGATGAAAAAAAAACGGGAAAACGATTCCAAAGTTTTTATTTGATTCCTAAAAACAATAACGCAACTGCCTTAGCAGCATACATAAATGAGAATCATGAATCCTAAAGTACTAGTAATTGGCTGGGATTCTGCTGATTGGAAAATCATAAATCCGTTAATGGACGCCGGCGAAATGCCTGCATTACAAAGTTTAGTGGAAAATGGTGTTTGCGGAAATATTGCTACTTTAGATCCACCATTATCTCCAATGCTTTGGACATCTATTGCAACTGGTATGCGTCCGCACAAACATGGTATATTAGGTTTTTTAGAACCGGACGCTTCCGGAAAAAATCTGCGCCAAACTCATATCACCTCCAGAAAAGTTAAAGCCATTTGGAATATATTAAATCAGGTAGGAAAAAGATCAAATGTAATAGGTTGGTGGCCTTCACATCCGGCTGAGCCTATTAACGGAACGATGATTTCCAATTTTTTCCAAACCGCCAACTTTGCTGATGAATGGAATAACTGGGATTTAAAAGAAGGCTGTGTGCATCCTTCCACCATGCACGAAACATTTGCTGAATTACGTGTGCACCCAACCGAATTAACCGAAGCACATATTATTCCATTTATTCCCGATGCAGCGAAAATCAATCAAAACAAAGACAAATCTTTAATACAACTTACCAAAAACCTCGCAGAAGCTGCTTCAGTGCATAATTGCCTTACCTACATTTTAGAAAACGATAAGGACTGGGATTTTACTGCCGTTTATTATGAAGCACCCGATTTAATTGCACATAACTTTATGAAATATCATCCGCCAAAAATGGATCATATTCCACAAGAAAAATTTGATTTGTATAAAGATGTTATCAACGGAATTTACAAATTCCACGACATGATGCTCGATAGAACACTGCAATTAATTGATGAGCATACCACTGTCATTTTAGTGTCAGACCATGGTTTTCATTCAGATCATTTACGACCTAAATCTTTACCAAAAGAACCTGCTGCCATTGCTCTGGAACATTCACCGTATGGTGTATTTATTGCTAAAGGACCAAGTATAAAAAAAGATGAACGTATTTTTGGTGCAAGTGTATTAGATATTACACCAACTTTGCTAACCTTATTTGGACTGCCGGTGGGTGCCGATATGGATGGAAAACCTTTAGTTCAGATTTTTGAAGAAAATAAACAACCAACTCTAATTCCAAGCTGGGAATTTGTTGATGGCAACAGTGGCCAACATCCAAAAGAATTTAAAGCGGATATCTATGAGGTGCATGATGAAAAAGCATTGCAACAACTGGCAGATTTAGGCTATATAGAACAACCAGGTGAAAGCAACAACGATGAAAATTTCAAGAATAATATCAAAGAAAACCAATTCTATTTAGCGCGCTCCTATTTCAATGCAAAAGAATATCCGCAAGCCATAGAAATATTAGAAGAACTAGTTAAAGATAAACCGGCTAAAGAAAGATTTGTAAGATATTTAATGGAATGCTATTTAAACCTGAATAACACTAAACGTTGCCGTGAATTACTGGATGAACT
>DAOORG010000444.1:0-1894 GCA_035389165.1 Chitinophagales bacterium | reverse complement strand
TGTTTTTTATCATACTGTTACTGTTGATAAGTGAATGGTTTATTCGTAAATTCAATGGAAATATTTAATACATTTACATCGGATTTATTAATTGTAAAATAGCAGCCATGAAGACGTTATTCAAGTTTATTTTTATCAGTGTATTTGTAATGCAATTCCAACAGGCAATAGCGGTGGAAAAAGGAGATTTTCATGTTAACCTGACAACCAATCTTGGACATCATAGTTTTATTCCAACTTACCAGTTAAAAGCCTATAATCCGGTTTTGGGTAAATTTGAAAAATTAGGTTTTATTCCTGGTGTTACGATGAATATGGATTATGCAGCTAGTCCTTATTTTAGCATTGGCGGTTGGTTTACGTTTAACGGTAAATCTTTTACAAAAGATTCCAGCAGTGTTTTGTTCGATTTAAAATATAGAAATTTCGGTATTGGTATGCGAGGTGTTTTTCACTTGTATCAGTTGATTTCTGAAAAAGGAAATACCAAATTAGATGCAGACAAGTTTGATGTGTATATTCCACTTTCTATTGGTGGAGGTTTCAGGTTGAAAAGCAAAGGCAGTTCATTGGCAGAATACCAGAAATTTAAAGGCGGTGCCATTGTTGGTTCCGGAATCGGTATGACCTATTATTTTGTTGAACATATCGGTGCAAATCTGGAAGCTGGATATTGTGAAGGTTCTTATGCCAAAATTGGATTGGCTTTTAAGTTTTAATATATTATATACTTATGCAATTGAAGCGTGATCTCCTGATCGCGCTTTTTACTTGAAATATGTAAAGATATAACCTAAATTTCTTACCACTTACTACTCATGACTTCTCACTAATTCGTATCTTTGCACCGAATTTTAATTTCTTTAATCTAAAATAAAATACATGAAAGTTACCGTAGTAGGTGCAGGAGCTGTAGGCGCAACCGTTGCCGATAATATTGCACGTAAAGAATTATGCCACGAATTGGTTTTGTTAGACATCAGAGAAGGTTTTGCCGAAGGCAAAGCGATGGATATGATGCAGACTGCTGCTTTGTTAGGCTTTGATACAAAAATTACAGGTTCAACAAACGATTACACTAAAACTGCCAACAGTGATGTAGTAGTTATTACATCAGGATTGCCACGTAAACCGGGCATGACTCGTGAAGAGCTAATCGGTGTGAATGCAGGTATCGTAAAAGGAGTGGCTGAAAATATTTTAAAATATTCACCAAACACCATTTTTGTCATCATTTCCAATCCAATGGATACTATGACATACCTGGCGTTAAAATCTACCGGCATTCCTAAAAACAGAATAATCGGTATGGGTGGCGCATTAGACAGTGCTCGTTTCAGATATTATTTGTCACAGGCAATCGGTTGTTCACCATCTCAGTTAAATGCTGATGTTGTGGGCGGTCATGGTGACACCACTATGATACCGTTAACACGTCTTGCTTCTTTCGGTTCAACACCGGTTTCAGATATCTTAGATGCTGAAACGTTGAAAAAAGTAGCTGCAGACACTATGGTAGGTGGTGCAACGTTAACAGGTTTAATCGGAACTTCTGCATGGTATGCACCGGGTGCGGCTGGCATGGCTGTAGTAGAATCTATTTTAAGAGACGAAAAACGTGTTATCACTTCTTGTGTATATTTAGAAGGCGAATACGGACAGTCTGATATCTGCTTAGGTGTTCCGGTGGTAATCGGAAAAACAGGCTGGGAAAAAATCATCGATTATAAATTAAACGAAGAAGAACAGGCTGCATTTAATAAAAGTGCAGATGCAGTTCGTGGTATGAATGATGTATTAAAAACATTATCGATCTAATTCGCCATAAACGTTAAACAAAAAGGCAACGGATAGTTTTCCGTTGCCTTTTTTACGTTTAAATAAAACAAAACTC
>DAOORG010000443.1:0-1898 GCA_035389165.1 Chitinophagales bacterium | reverse complement strand
GGAGTATGGCAGGTTGTGTATTGTTGGTGATATTGTTTCGCAGCAGTGCAGATTTCAGTGAGAATATTTCAGCAAATAAATATCCTGATTACAAGGATTATCAAAAACGAGTGCCGAAGTTTATTCCGAGGTTGTTTTCCGGAAAATAAAAATGAAAAATTTTAATTAACCAAATTTCTGATAATAGCCAAATAAGTATTCTTATTAGCTTCGACTGAATATTTTTCAACTACCGTTTTTCTGGCATTTATTCCCAACCTGTTTCTTTCATCAGGTTTTTCGATTAAATAAGTAATATATTTATACCAATCATCAGGAGTGTCTGCAAGAAAGCCATTTTCATGATGTTGTATCACAATAGCATTGGTGCCATAATTAGTCGCAACACAAGGTATTCCTAGATTCATGTAGGCTAAAGCTTTGTTGCCGCTTTTGCCTAAAACCCATTCTTCTTTTTCAAGTGGATACAATCCAATATCTATTTTTTCCAGATCAATTAGTTCATTTTCTGATGTCCATGTTATATTTTTCACATTGATTCCTTCATAGACGTATGGTGCGTTGCAGATTACCAGAAAATTGATGGATTTTTCCGTACTGATTCTTGCTAAAACATCAGCAACGATAGACAAATACTTCAGTGTTGAGTGTGTGCCAGTCCAGCCAATAGTAGTGGTTTCTTTAGGTTGATGATTTTTTATTTTGGAAACATCGGTATTGTATGTGGCTAATATGGTTGTTACATTCTTGTTATAGTTGCGAACAAATTTTTCCAAAAACGGAGAGCAAACAATCACATGGTGAGCATTCTTCATCAAGGCAAGAGGTTTATTTCTTCCTTTCACTTTATCTATAAATCGCTTCGATGAATTGTTCAAATAAATCATGTCGTCAATGTCGTATATGATTTTCTTAGCCATTTTAGAGACGAGCCATTCAAAAATAGGCGGACCAAAAGGAGTAACCCAAAGATGTACATACACCACATCATAGTTTCGTATAAAAAATAAATCAGTAAGTCTGCGGAGATAACCTCTTAACGTGCCTGTGATTTTAGATACAAGATGACCGGGTTTATAGATGGTTTCCCAGAATTTCTCATCAATAAAAGAGCTAGTATTTATCGAATAACCATTCGCTTCAAAATGCGGATAGTATTGCTCAAATTTTAAGCGTTGACTGGGTGCTTTGCCGAAAGGATATGGTGAAAGAAATAAAATATTTTTCTTGCTCATGAAATTTTTTGCAAGCTTAAAAGTAATTTATTTTTTTGTATTATTGTATATGAAGGATATTCTAATGGTTGATTTAGTCAGTCAGTATCAGCACTTAAAACATGAGGTGGATGCCATTTTAGAAGACTGTTTTCTAACAGGTGATTATATAAGTGGCAGATATGTTGACCTTTTTGAGAATAACTTAGCAAAATATACCGGTATCAAGGAAGTGGTTGGTTGCGGAAATGGAACGGATGCACTCAAACTGGCAATCTTTGCTTCGGATTTGCCAAAAGGAAGTAAAATTATTGTTCCGGCATTTACCTATGCTGCACCAGTAGAAATGATAGCTTTTTTGGGACATCAGATTGTTTTTGCTGATGTTGATAGCAGAGATTTCAATATAACGCTGGATCACATTAAGAGTGTTTATACAGAAGATGTTAAAGCGATAATAGCAGTTCATCTTTTTGGAAAACCATGTAAGGATATAGAAGATATTTATCAGTTTTGTCTTGAAAAAGAAATAGTATTAATAGAAGATAATGCACAATCATTAGGTGCGGAAAAAAACATTACCCGCAATAGCATATTTACCACATCGTTCTATCCAACCAAAAATCTTGGTGCATATGGAGATGCCGGTGCTGTATTATGCAATGATATCGAAAAGGCATCTAC
>DAOORG010000442.1:0-1922 GCA_035389165.1 Chitinophagales bacterium | reverse complement strand
TATTACTATCACAACAGACTAATTGGCTATGGGCTCCACAAGTGCATCTGATAAACATCCGGTTGGCGTAATCGGCGCAGGCAGTTTTGGTACTGCAGTAGCCAATTTATTGGCTGAAAACGGCGAAGTCTTATTCTATTCACGCAGACAAGAGGCTGTTGATATTATCAATAACGATAGAATCAACAACGGACAAACCATCCATCCGAATATACGGGCAACCAGCGATTTGGAAGAAGTGACCAAAAACTGCTACCTGCTTTTTCCGTCCGTTTCTTCAGATGCCTTTCGTCAGGTGATGCAGTCTATGGCTCCGTTTCTGCGTCCGGATCATATGATGATACATTGCACCAAAGGATTTGACATTAAACTGGAACCTGGAAAAACCATTCTGGATAAAGACGTTATCCTGCATCCATCAGATATCTATACGATGAGCAAGGTGATATTGGAAGAAACCTGTGTAAAGCGGGTAGGCTGCATGAGCGGACCCAACCTTGCCAGAGAGATTGCCAACCAGCATCCTGCGGCCACGGTAATTGCCAGCAAGTTCGAAGAGGTGATCCGTGAAGGTGAAAGTGCTATTAGAAGTAAACGACTACAAGTATATAGTAATCATGATATTTATGCCGTTGAACTGGCAGGTGTTTTAAAGAACTCCATGGCCTTGGCAGCCGGTGCGTTGGGTGGCTTAGGCTACGGACAAAACGCGATGGCATTTTTGATTACGCGCGGTTTGGGCGAGATTATCCGACTGGCTACAGCGATGGGTGCCGACCGTCAGGCTTTTCTCGGATTGGCCGGTATTGGTGATTTGGTGGCGACCTGCACCTCGCCTATGAGCCGCAACTATACGGTGGGTGCTCGTTTGGCAAAAGGTGAAACGCTGCAGCAAATCATTGATACCTCTTCGGAAGTGGCGGAAGGTATAAAAACGGTGAGTATCTCTAAAAAGCTCGCAGATACCACAGGTATTAAACTACCGATTATCCAATATATCTACAAAGCGCTGTTTGAAGAGCTGAATGTGGAAGAAGCCCTGCGATACCTGATGGAATACCGCTGGGGTTACGATGCGGATTATATGTAAGACTCGTATTGCGTTTTTCAGATAGTCATTAATGGAAAACACGCGCAAAAGGTGTAAACATTACACCGATATGTATTCAAAATACGCAATGCGCAAAATGAGTACACATTTACACTATTTTATTGAACACCAAATAATTTTATTATATTTATAAATATTTGTATTAATGTATAAATTGCGTATATTCAACCATTAGTAGCAAACGTGCGAAACAGAACAACCTTTCTCAGACTAATGACATTAACAAACAGAACAATAGCTATAACATACAAAAAATGAATTGGATTATTTTAATTATTGCTGGACTATTTGAAGTTGCATTTGCATTCTGCTTAGGAAAAGTAAAAGAAACTACAGGAAACGAAATGTATTTATGGTATGTAGCCTTTATTGTGACCCTCACTGTAAGCATGGGACTTTTAATTAAAGCAACTCAATCTTTACCAATCGGAACAGCTTATGCCGTGTGGACAGGAGTTGGAGCAGTTGGAACTGTTTTGGTAGGGATTTTGGTATTTAAAGAACCAGCGACCTTTTTGCGATTGTTTTTTATTATGACATTAATAGGATCTATCATTGGACTAAAAGCAGTTTCACACTAAACTGACAACAAACGATTGACAAGAACAGCTGCTAAAACTAAGCCGTGTTTTGGTGCCCGCCCAACAGGTAAATGTATATTTGAGCGGCAATACATAGATGGCGAGTAAAATTTAAAAATTCATATTCGATGAATACTATGTTTTGACTTAGGCTGAACGAATATAAAATAAAATCTTTCTGTCTATTTTCTATTCTATGTGTCTATGTGTTAAAATAAAAACATTGCCAT
>DAOORG010000441.1:0-1940 GCA_035389165.1 Chitinophagales bacterium | reverse complement strand
ACGGATACTTTGCTTTTATCTAAATCAATCTCATCACTGATTTTGATATTGGCATCGGTTATCATCGGATTCGGGTAAAATTTAATCAACTCTTTCTCGCCAAATCTTGCGTCGACAGAAGACAGCTCCAGAAGGGAAGCAGCATTTGTATACTTCGGTAAAAAAAACAACGAAGCAGACAATAAAAGCAGTAATGTAAACGTTTTACGCATAGGCTTATTCACAAATTTTCGGTTATTCACAATTTTCGTACTCATAAATATATGCATTTGCAGTATAAAAGTCAATATCTGTGCCAATATTTTTAAAAAATTTTAAAAATTCAGATATTCTAAAATAGCACCAAGAGCGGGAATCTTATAATCAATCAGGGATGAATTTTTGTAACTTGTTGATATGCAAAATGTTGTCATTTCAACCGATTTGGCAAATTTCATATCGGAAAGCTTGTCTCCCACCATTATACATTTGTTGAAATCAATCTCCGGAAAGTCATTTTTTGCCAGTAAAGCCATACCGTTTTTAGGTTTTCTGAGCGTATTTGTCTCCGATTCCATATCCGGGGCATAGTAAACCGCATCGATTCTGCCGCCATTCAGTTCTATCATGTTCATCATATTTTGATGAATTTCATTCAATCCTTCTTCCGTCAGCAACCCTTTGGCAATACACTGCTGGTTGGTGACCACGATAATTCTGCCGAATAATCTGGCGAGTTTTGGCATGGTTTCCAGCACACCGTCCAGAAACTCAAACTGTTCCCAGTCGAGCACATAACCGCCATCTATATTTTTATTGATGACACCATCACGGTCGAGAAATAAAGTCCAATTTGAGTTTATATTAAGCATCTGATTTTTAATATAGAGAGTTTATATATTCAACCACTTTCGGAATTTCTTCAAATTTAATCTTTTTGTAAGAGTCCAGATACTGCAATATTTTCTGGTTGTTTGCAAATATCTTTCGCAACTGTTTTTTATAACTTACCATATTGATACCATCAGCGGTATTATCCAACGAAACCGCCTCTTTATTATCTGTAGAAAGAACATAGGAACGCCAAAATGCAGGACTATAACCATATGCATTACCCATAAATCCTATCACACCTGTAGAATGTGAGTTTCCACAATAGTATCCTTTATAAATTTTAAGTGTGTGAAGTGTATCTACTACTTCACAAAAATAAAAATCGGAAGAATCATTAAAAAATTTAGGGATGAAAGTGTGTGTTCCTTTTTTAATCTCTTTGATTAATAATGGATCTATCTTGATAGTTGAATCTATTGTGTTAATAATTATCTTTTCAGTACACGGTTTTATTTGTATGATTCCTTTTGTTGTGTAACCTGAGTTTTCAATCACAAAACCTTCTTCCTTTTCTCTTAAGTCACTAAATCCTACCCAGTCCTGACTGAATAGTTGCAAAGAAACTATTGTTAAACAAAGAGTAAATATTTTTTTTTGGTAATTCATTGCTCTATTTAAAATCCACTTTCGCTTTTTCATAATCTTCCGGAATGCCGATATCAATGAAATAATTATCAAAAACAGTGCCTTGAATTTGTAAATCATGCAGATGTTTTTCTAAAATATCTTTCTCAAAAGAAAATTTCCGTTCCGTTGCTATCTTTTCAAACAAGGATTTTCTGAAATAATAGATTCCTCCGTTAATTAAACCATGTTCGCAGTGTTTTTTTTCATTGAAAGAAATGATGCGCTGTTCATCATTGAGCTCTACGGTTCCGTAGCGGTCGAAATTAAACATGGGTTTCAATGCAATGGAAATATCGGCAGCTGCATTTTTCAGTTTGGATAATTCGATGTCAAAAAAAGTATCACCGTTCAACACAAAGGCATCGTTTTTCACCAGACTAAATGCGTGTTTGATTCCGCCGCCGGTGCCCAGTGGTTCGTGTTCCACAGCATATTGAATC
>DAOORG010000440.1:0-1954 GCA_035389165.1 Chitinophagales bacterium | reverse complement strand
TAGTTGGCTTTATGATATGCAGTTGTTTTCCTTTAAAACTAGTTTTAGCATAAACAGCTAATCTACCCAGATCATAAGTACCTTCCAATTCTTTGCACAATGCATCTGCTACATCAAATCCGATATTATGACGCGTATGTTCATATTCCTTTCCGATATTTCCTAAACCAATGATGAGATATCTTGACATTTTATTTGAACTCAGCTAACTTAATAATTGATAATAATTCTTCTTCTTCCTCATCCTCTGCATATGAAATAATAAATGAGAATGCATACCTTTTAATTACTGTAGAAATATATCGTTGTTTTACTACACCTTCTCTTAAAGTACAATTTAAATCTGCGAAGTTAAATTGATCAATCTTCATTATATCGCTTCTTGTAGGATTGCATTCATAATTCAGGTTGATATTTTTTAAATTATTGGAAATATGAAATAAATAATCTGCACCTTTTTTTACACCTGGTGACATTAGAACATTTTCAGCAAGAATAGCTATAGAAGGATTAAAAGTAACAGGTGCGCCTGTTTCATACTTATATACTACAAGTAATGCCATTGAATTAACATCTGTATTTTCTAATATTTTGTTACTTGCTTCATCCTTAAATTCAATTATATCTTTTGCTTTTGAAAATATATACTCTATCTGAGACTTATTTTGAACTGTCCAAGAAGATGGAATAGGAATTTTTAATCCAAAGAATGGATTTACATAAACTGTATCTTCCATTCTTCCATAATTAAACGGATATTCTTTATTTACAGGTTTTGTATTATCAGCAACCAAGTTTACCAGAACCATCAGCAATAAAGTAAAAAACAGATTTTTCATAGAAATAAATAGAGGTCAATAAAATTACTGACCTCAAATTTAAATATTTTTTGGAATATATTTTTTCAATTAGATTATTTACTGTACAATTATATTTTGTGTACTCACGCTATCATTTCCGGTGATAGAAATAAAATACATTCCTTTTTCGATAGCCTCTAAATTGAATTGCTTAACATTCATTCCTTGCAGTACATTCATTTCTTCTTTCATGATTTCCTGACCTGCAACATTAAACAAAGACAAAACATATTTTCCGGTTTTAAGAGCAGCAACTCTGATTTCAAATAATCCATTGTTCGGATTTGGAAAAACAGTAAATTGTAAGTCTGATTTATTGGTTCTTATACTTGTCGGTAAAGAAGCATTCACTTCTGCTGACAATGAAGACTCGCAATCATTATTTATAATCTTCAAAGAATACAAGCCATTACTTGTGAATCTATAAAATGGAGTATTGGTGGTAACTACTAAAACACCGGCTTTATACCATTCATAAGTGGCTCCTGCAATGATTACGCTGCTGTATAAGGTATCGTTGCTAGATGTAATCGTTGGTGTAGCTGGTAAATCATTAACCGTTAGAGCTAAATTTACTGTACTGTCACAGCCTTCAGATGTTTGAAGTACTGTCGTAAAGTTGCCGCTTTCTGTAAATACATCATTTCCTACTGTAACACTTTCACCTGAACAAATTACGTTGGTGATGTTTGTTGTTTTTATTGAATTTACTGTTAATGCTAAATTCACCGTACTGTCACAGCCTTCAGATGTTTGAAGTACGGTTGTGAAATTACCGCTTTCAGTAAATACATCATTTCCAACGGTAACACTTTCACCTGAACATATTACACGTGTTATGCTTGTTGTTTTTATTGGATTTACTGTTAATGCTAAATTCACCGTACTATCGCAACCTTCTGTAGTTTGAAGTACCGTTGTAAAATCGCCACTTTCTGTAAATACATTATTTCCGACTGTAACGCTTTCACCTGAACATATTACGCGTATGATATCTGTCGTCTTAACTGGATTTACCGTCAAGACTAAATTCACTGTGCTGTCACAACCTTCTGTGGTTTGAAGAACCGTTGTAAAATCGCCACTTTCTGTAA
>DAOORG010000439.1:0-1961 GCA_035389165.1 Chitinophagales bacterium | reverse complement strand
GCGGTGTTGCTTTCGGTAACTTTGAATCGAGATAAGCTGGATTAATAATAAAATACGAATTACTCTGCATATCATTATCTATTAATAACTGATTTCTCAAATCATTTACATCTGTGTAATAGGAGAATGGACTTCCTTTTACAGGTTGTTCTAATGTTTTTGCATCACTTGATTTTAAAAAGTCTTCTATTGCTTTAATGTTTTTTTCTTGCATTGACTGTAATAGTTGGCTTGTTGCTATAGCTTGTTTTGTGCCTTCAGAGTATCCTGAGTATCCGGCATCATTTAATTCTTGTGCCATCTGTGGTGTAAAAATTCCTGGCGTTGCCTTTATACCTTCTTTTTTTATCCATTCTTCTTTTGATAATAATTTAATAGCTGTAGATTTTTTCTTTTCAACATCAATAGCGTATAATGAATTTTTTTTATTAATTACTAATCCTTGTTTTACGGTTAAAGGAATGAAAAATGGTACTTCTGTTTTTGTAATTAAAAAATATTTTGCGTCGTCAGTTTTACTATAATAAGTGAGCTCTTCATATTTTTCCGTTTCCGTTTTTTCTATTTTAAATCTGTATATCTGACTGCCGTTAATTTCGTTGTTTACATAAAGTGTCTGATTGTTTTTTTCTGTTTCAAAGATAGATGGTTCGCACAATAAACTTAAATCATTAATATAAAAGCGGATTCGTAATCCGGCTTCTGGTATACTATATACTTTATGTTCTTTATTGCAACCTAATAAATCTAAATAAATACTTATTTCCGATTTCATTAATTTCTCAGGAGTCGTTTTGCCGCTGCTTCCTATTAGATTCCAGTTGCCACGCATGCCTTTGGAATTTTTTAGAGCAGGTTCTATAACAGAAGAAAATATGGCAGTTAAATTTTTAATTTGTTCTGCAGTTGGTGCTGAACTGCCTTGTACTTTTTTTGTACATACTAAGGGTAAATTATTTACTTCTTCAGTGGTATTACATTGCGCCAAAATACTTAAGCTGAAAATATTGGCAACAATAAAATAGAGTATTTTTTTCATAGAATATTTTTATATTGAACTATAAATTATTGTCCTAGCATTCCCTGTAATTTTTTAAAATCAAACTTACTTTTAAAATCTTTCAGGGCTTGAGTTGTTAATGCATCACCACCGTATGACCATTTAATCATAATGTATTGAATGGAAGTTGATGAACTCATTTTTATATATTCAGGGTTGATATACACCCATGGATTTCCCATAGTAGCATCATCTGCGTAAGCATTTCTACCTAAAAAAGGAGATTGCACGCTTCTGTTCCATGTAGTAATACAAGGTTTTTCAAGATATTCTTTGGAGTTTTTACTGATAAATGCATCAATATCCTTGTTTGAAACCGAAGAACTTTCACCTTTCCAAATATTATTATATTCTGATGTCCATTTTCGGAATAACTCTAAAAATTGTGCAATACTGATAGGCTTAAATAACGGAATTTCTGGCTTGGTTATTATAACAGCTGCCTGATCAAGATTATTAAATCCTTTGTAATACATTGGAAATCCTTTGAATGATTCATCATATTGTTTCTCACCGATTAAGTATAGCAGATGTCCGTCAAAGTAGTCTTTTGTTTTATCATCTGTTACTATAAAACCATCCGCTTTTCTGTTGCTTTTGATTACTCTGTCATCGAATGAATTAATATAAAAATGAATTTTGATTGTAGGATTTCCTGTACTTTTGCTATACTCACCATTGCTTTTGCATTCAAGAGGTTGTATATCTAATTCAAGATAGCCGGTTTGTAATCCTTCTTCATTTATGTCTTTAACATACGTTTCCCAGGAACCAATCATTCCTTTGGTGTTCTTAAAAGCGTCAGTTAGCAATACACCGATATTGAGCAGTTTCTTATACATGTCTTCTGTATTTGCTTTTACTTCTGTTTTACTATTACCATAATATTTTGACATATTAC
>DAOORG010000438.1:0-1978 GCA_035389165.1 Chitinophagales bacterium | reverse complement strand
CGCAAAAATGATGGCTTCTATATTTTTTTGTACTTCTTCCACGCTATAAAGATACGAAATTCAATAAGAACGAAATTGAAAAAAATAACTCCATTTGCATTATTTAGCATTAATTTTGCTGTAGAGTTATTATATAAAAAATACTGTAAATTACGTCTTATGCATAAATTGTATGTTCTATTGCTTGTTTTGGCTGTTCGAAGCGCTTCAGCACAATCTACCTCGTTTAATTATACCGATATTAATACCGAAGCATTGTCTGTTCCGTTATCTTTTACGGGTGGAAACTACCTGAATGCCTACAATCTGTCTATTCTGGATTTATCGCATCGACTGGCAGATGTGTTTAACCTGGGTGAATTCAATAAAGAGTATTATCTGAATGAATCTATCAAAGCCACTAAAGTATTTTATACGAAAGATAATGTACGAATGCTCATCTTGCAACCGGTATATGCCGAAAAACAAAAGCGCTGCATCTTACTCACCAACGGAAATGGAGAAAACTTTAACTGGTCGATGTCAAACCTTACCGCTGTAGACTATGCACTGAGAGGCTATGTGGTTGCCTATTATGAAAATGTAGGCAGTGTGGCCACGCGTGCTGACAAAAGAGGAAATAATGTTAATTTTTTCATCAATAAAGTAATTAACCAATGCAACGGTGTCGGTTACAGCAGTGGAAAAGACAAGTTTTTTTCTTCCATGTTTATCAATTTCTTTCTCTCCAATGCTGCCCGAAAATACATGGTAGACAATTATAATCGTTACACGGTAGATACCACAAAATTTTTTCCTGTTGGCGGTAGTTTGGGTGGCAATGCGTCTCTGTTCTTTACCTATGCCAACGCTAACAACCTCATGCATCCGTTATTTAAATGCGTAAAATCAAAATTGAATTACGATGAACCCATCAACAGAAACGGCATTGTAAGCGTAGCAGCTTTAGGCGGTGGCTTGCCGGGTCCGGATCAAGGTGTTGGTCCGATTATAGACAACAAAGCAAAAACACCGGCTATCTTCTTATGTGGTGCCTTAGATTGGGTAGTAAATCCGAACAAGACAACTATTTTAGGACCCGAAAACTGGGGTGGCCTTGCTCTAAAAAGTATTCTGGATACCAATAAAATTAAAAATGCCGTTTACATAAATGCTTATGGCACCCATGTTTTCCAGACACCTTCTTTCAATCAAAGCTGGACCAGTCTTCCTGGTATGAGAAAAAATTTTGAAGATAAACTGACTGCACAAAGTGTAGATGCTTATGCAAAATCAAACATGATAAACCTGTTAATGTATCAGTATCAGACGACACAGATGCACGAAGCGAATAAAATGATTGCCACTTTCTTTGACAATGCCGTAAAAAACACCTTGCCGGCATCCAGTGTTACATATCTACAACCGAAGTGTATACAGAATACTATTTTCTATCAATACAGTATTGGCAAGATGTCAATTACTGATGCCGCCAATTGTTTTACGATGAACAACTGTGGTTCTAAAGTAAACCGCCAACTGGACAAAACCACTACCACTTGTTTTGACGGTACGTTTGAACTGTATAACAAACCAGTTACTTCAGCTACCATCATTCCGAATAATCAAAATGCACCTGGTAAAGGACTGGTGAAGATTGCCAATTTCTTAGAGTTGTTGAATAAATTGGGTAAGAAGTAATAGTTGTCTGAACTATGATTTAGTTGATTCTTTTGATTCGTATGATAGCATACAAGCAAATCATTTATCAGATTGGAAATAATTATTTACCGAAATATCACAATTTTTGAAGATGATAAATTATCATTGCTTTCAATCGAAAGCAAATATGTTCCACTCTCAATATCATTCACATTGATATCAAAACTTTTTGTGTTATTCTCTATATTGCTTTGTTTAATTATTTTTCCTGTGATATCTATCAGCAACCATTTTCCATTTCCTGCATAAGGTAACTCAACCGTTATTTTTTCTGACG
>DAOORG010000437.1:0-1994 GCA_035389165.1 Chitinophagales bacterium | reverse complement strand
GCTGGATTCGAACCAACGACCTCCTGGTCCCAAACCAGGCATTCTAACCGGGCTGAACTACATCCCGATGCGGTGAGAGAGGGATTCGAACCCTCGGTACAGTTACCCGTACGTCAGTTTAGCAAACTGGTGGTTTCAGCCACTCACCCATCTCACCTCCTTATTTTTCCTTTAACAGAACTTTGGGACGGCAAAGATAGGTTTTCTAAAAGAACTTTACAAATCGACGCAATATTTTTTATGAAATTACTGCTCTCTCAGTCACAAAATTAAACATTTTTTATCGATTTTCAAGACTCTACTACCTTTTGTCCTCTCTTTAATATATTGATAACCTTTTCAACCATAAAAAAATCCCGTTTCTAAACTTCGAAACGGGATTACTATTTTATTTTTTAACAGTTTGTTTTCTTTATTCGTAAAAAAGTTAAATTCTATAAACTTAATTCAATGCGTTTCTTTAATTCCTCCACAGAATCTCTGAATTCTTCATCGGTATCTATTAAATTACGCACTGCCTGGCAAGAGTGAATCACGGTACTGTGATCGCGACCGCCAAACTGCTGACCAATTGCTTTTAAAGAAGACTTGGTATATTCTTTGGCAAAATACATCGATAACTGACGTGCCTGCACAAACTGACGTTTACGTGTTGGTTCTTTTAATTTTTCTACCGCAACTTCAAAGAAATCACATACCGTTTTCTGTATCATATCCAAAGAAATCTCTTTCGTTGCATGTTTTACGAAATTGATAACGGTTTTCTTAGCCAGATCCAGCGTAATATCTTGTCTGTTCAATGTTGCCTGTGCTAAAATGGAGGTCAATACACCTTCCAGCTCGCGTACATTGGTTTTGATATTAGTGGCAATAAAACGAGTAACATCTTCGTGCATTTCAATTCCATCCGCATGTAATTTTTTCTGTAAGATGCTGATACGTGTTTCGTAGTCCGGAATTTGCAGATCGGTAGTTAAACCCCATTTAAAACGAGATAACAATCTTTCTTCCATGTTTTCCAAATCTTTCGGCGCTCTGTCTGATGTTAAAATCAGTTGTTTGCCGTTTTGGTGTAAGTGATTAAAAATATGGAAAAAGATATCCTGTGTTTTGGTTTTGTTGGCAAAGAACTGAATATCATCAATAATCAACACATCTATCTGCTGATAGAAATGAATGAAATCGTTGGTGCTGTTATCTTTCAAAGCCGTTAAAAACTGACTGGTAAATTTTTCAGAACTTACATACAACACTGTTTTAGTAGACGTATGTACTTTGATATAATTTCCGATAGCTTGTCCTAAATGAGTTTTTCCTAAACCAACACCACCGTATATTACTAATGGATTGAAAGCCGTGCCACCAGGAGATTTTGCCACTGCCATACCGGCGCTGCGTGCAAATTTATTACAATCACCTTCTATAAAGGAGTCGAATGTGTAATTTGGATTTAACTGAGAGTCAACGTGTATTTTTTTAAGACCCGGAATTACAAATGGATTTTTCACCATCGGACTTGAAAATACTGCAGGCATAGAAACTTCGTTGGTGCCGTACACACCTTCTCTGTAATTTGGAACGTCGATTGTTTTTGGTTCTGATTTAGTGCCGTTGGAAGCATCTACTAAGATTCTGTATTCCAGTTTAGCATCTTCACCTAATTCTCGTTTGATTGTTTTTCGAAGTAAAGTTACATAGTGTTCTTCCAGCCATTCATAAAAGAATTGACTTGGCACCTGAATGGTTAGACTTTTCCCGTCAATTTTAACAGGTTTAATCGGTTCGAACCAGGTTTTATAGCTTTGTACATTGATGTTATCTTTGATAATTTTGAGACAATTTTCCCACACAAGTTCATGCTTGTTTTTCATACGCTCTATTCGGTTTTTTAGAAATTTAAAATTGACTACTATTCGACGAAACTAAGTTGAGGAAAATTTCTTTAATAAAAAAATTATTTTTCTATTGACTTTTTATCAACAATTACAGTTTGA
>DAOORG010000436.1:0-1998 GCA_035389165.1 Chitinophagales bacterium | reverse complement strand
TATGCCTTTGAGCCGGACAAAACCAATTTTCACCATTTAAGAAATAACACTCAAAATCTGACGAATGTAGAATTCATTAATAAAGCAGTCAGTGATAAAACCGGAAAAATTACGTTGTATAAATCTGAATTGTTAAATGTTGATCACAAAACCTACGAAACTGAAAACTATACTGAAAAGATAGAAATAGACTGTGTCGCTGCAGATGATGTGGTTGCAGACAAGAAAGTAGATTTTATCAAAATCGATATTCAGGGTTTTGAATATTTTGCCTTTCAGGGAATGCAACAAATTTTTGACTCGAATAAAAATCTTAAAATTATCACTGAATTTTATCCGCTTGGATTGCACAATGCAAAAATTAATGCTCTTGATTTTTTTGAATTATTGTGGCAAAATAATTTCGTTGTTTACAAATCTGAAAACGAAGTAAGCACTGAATTTTTAAAATCGGATATTGAAAAATATACTTCCGTAAAAGATGAGTATACTTTTGTAGATTTATTTATTGAAAAGAAGCAATAAAATGGCAAAACAACCAATAAAAAAACAACAACCTGCACCAAAGCCACCAATTAAACAGAAATTAACTGCTAAGACCACTGCAGAGTCAACAAAATCTATTTTTGAATACCTGGAAGGCCATTTCTCTACTAAAAGGAATTTTTATCTGATACTGTTAGTGGTACTAAGTGCCTTGTTTTCATTTTTATGTTTTGACAATAAAATATCTACTGCTAACGATGATGCTTTATATATTGAATCCGGAGCCAGTTACGCCAAAGATTTTTTCGGGTATTTTTATCTGGCAAACGCACCCTTATATCCGATTATTTTAGGCATGATTATTAAATTAATTGGCGTCAAACTAACTTTTCTTAAATTATTTTCTATATTGTTTTTCAGTTCATCTATTTATTTTCTTTTCATCGCATTTGAAAAAAGAATTCCTTATATCATATTGGTTCCAGCTTTGCTGCTTACTGCAATTAATGCTCAGTTTCTAATGTATGCAAGCCTAACGTATACAGAAGCATTTTCATTGATGATTTTTGGCATTAGCTTTTTCATTTTATTTAAAATATTTGATAAGCTGGATACTGAAAGCTATGCATTCAAAAATAACATTCCACTATTTATACTGATTGGTTTTTTATTTTTTCTAATGATGATTACACGAAGTGTTGCATTAGGTGCCATTGGCGTTTTAGCAGTATATTTTATCTACAGAAAAAAATACATTGAAACCATTGCATCTGTTATATTCTTTGCTGTATTCTATATACTCTATAAAATATCTTTAACCTACATTTGGAATGTGGACGGATCACAGTTTGCCGTTCAAACTAAGTTAATGTTTCAAAAAGATGTCTATAATCCGCAATTAGGAAATGAAGACACCTGGGGATTTGTGGTGAGATTCTGGCAAAACTGTCAGATATATATATCATCAAGATTATTTTATGTATTAGGATTCAAAGAAGAATCATCACCAGTAAATGTTCCGCTAACTTTATTTTCTATTGGATTAGTAATCTGGTCAATCTTATTAATGCATCTTAGAAAACAATACACACTGTTGTTTTCTTCATTGTTTTTTGTCGCTTTATTAGTAGTTACATTTATAACACTGAATGTTTCCTGGGGACAAACCAGATTAATTATGATATTTCTTCCGTTTATCTTATTCAGCATTTTTTATATCTTTTACTATTACGGAAGTCAATTTTCTTTTTTACAGCCATTATATTTGTTTGTATTTTTTATCCTGTTTTTTGTCAACATGTCGGCAACACTTAAACAGGCTAAAGCTCGCTTTCCCATCTTTTTGGAAAACATCAGCGGTGACCCAACTTTCGGTTATACACCGGACTGGCAGAATTATATTAAGATGACAAAATGGTGTGCCCAAAATTTTCCAAATGATACAAAATCAATTGCCGTACGAAAAGCACCCATGTCATTTATATTTTCTGATGGAAAAGAATTTTATCCAAT
>DAOORG010000435.1:0-2001 GCA_035389165.1 Chitinophagales bacterium | reverse complement strand
TCTTCAAAAATTGCCGACAAAGCATTTTTGATGTCGTCTTTTGTATTCATTTTTGCTATCATTGTGGTGTAAAATAAGTGGAAACTTTTCATACATACAACAAGTTTGTGCAAGTAATTTTGCCTTTGGCTTTGCCTAAGACCTATACCTATGCCGTGCCCGTCCATCTGGAAGAACTGATTCAGACCGGAGTCCGCGTGGAAGTGCAGTTTGGTAAGCAGAAATTGTACACGGCTATCGTACATTCCATATCTCAACAGGCACCTGTAGAATATGTACCCAAAGCGATTCTGTCTGTGGTGGATGAACAACCAATAGTGACGCAGTCGCAGCTGGATTTCTGGCAATGGATTGCATCGTATTATATGTGTACACTCGGCGATGTGATGCAGGCTGCTCTACCTGCTTTTTTCAAGCTGGATTCAGAAACATTTTTCGTTAAAAATCCGGATAATGAGACGGATATTCTGGACCTGACAGATGATGAATATATGATTGCGGAAGCATTGAATCATCAGGAACAAATTTCGCTGAAAGATATCTTTGATATTCTGCAAAAGAAAACCGTGAGCAAGCCACTGAAAAGTTTGCTCAGTAAACGAATTATGTATGTGAAAGAAACACTGCATGAAAAATATACACCGAAAACGGAAATGTTTGTGGTGTTAAGTCCACAATACACAGTGAACGGTTTACCAATTAAAGACGTGTTTGATATCGTGTCGAAATATCCAAATCAGGAAAATTTGCTGCTGGCATATATTGAATTATCTAAGAAAAACAAATCTGTCAGAAGAGCGGAACTACTAAAGAAAGCTGGAGTTACAGGTGAAGTATTGAAATCTCTAATCAAGAAAGAAATTTTTGTAACGGAAGAAAAAATAGTCGACAGAATTTCTGTAAAGGAAATGGAAGAATTGAGTCACTATGAATTATCTGCAGAACAAAATGATACCTTAGTCGATATTAAAAAGCATTATGAAGAAAAAGAAGTGGTGCTGCTGCATGGTATCACCTCCAGTGGAAAAACCTTATTGTATATTGATTTAATTAAGGAACAAATAGCACAGGGAAAGCAGGTTTTGTATCTTTTACCCGAAATCGCACTTACGGCACAACTGGTGCAGCGATTAGAAAAAATTTTAGGCAATATCGCTGTGTATCATTCCAAATTTAACAACGCAGAACGCGTAGAAATCTGGAACAAAGTGCTGAAAAATGAAACGAAAATTATACTGGGTGCGCGTTCTTCCGTTTTTCTTCCGTTCCAGGATTTAGGATTAGTGATTATTGATGAAGAACACGATTCGTCTTACAAGCAATTCGACCCGGCACCGCGCTATCAGTGCCGTGATGCCGCTATTTATTTAGCCAGACAATTCGGCGCAAAAGTGCTGCTGGGTTCCGCCACGCCGAGTATAGAAAGCTATGCCAATGCACGTGCCGGAAAATACGGACTGGTGAAACTCATTACGCGCTACGGCGAAGTACAAACACCGGAAATCCTGTTTGTCAGCCTGATGGAAGCCAACAAGAAAAAAGAAATTACTTCAGGCATTACCTATATCCTGCGCGATGAAATCCAACATACACTTGACAAAAAAGAACAGGTGATTTTGTTTCAGAATCGCCGTGGTTATGCGCCCTATATTGCTTGCGGCAGTTGTAATTGGATACCACAATGTAAGAATTGTGACGTGAGCCTGACCTATCACAAATTCACCAATGATTTGCGTTGCCATTATTGCGGCTACACACAGGCGGTGATGCCGGCCTGCGGTGCCTGCGGTTCGCATGAATTGCAGCAGAAAGGATTAGGAACGGAACGCATCGAAGAAGATTTGAAGACCATGTTTCCGGCGGCAAAAATAGGACGCATGGATTATGATACTGTTCGCAGTAAACATGGACACAATAAGATTATTGAAGCCTTTGAAGAAGGCGAATTTGATATTTTAGTTGGCACGCAGATGGTAACGAAAGGGTTGGACTTTACGAACG
>DAOORG010000434.1:0-2009 GCA_035389165.1 Chitinophagales bacterium | reverse complement strand
ATACCTCTTATTATTTTCTGTGGCTCTTTAATCTACGGTACGTTCGGTTTTGGTGATGCCTTATTTGCCATGCCATTTTTAGCAGCAATCATCGGTATTAAAACGGCTACACCATTAATGACTTTAAATGGAACAACGTTAGCTTTTTTATTATTCTTGAAACATTATAAAGCAATTGACTGGAAAGCTGCCAGAAAATTAATAGTTGCATCGGTATGTGGCATTCCTATTGGAATTTATTTTCTTAAAAATGGAAATGAATCCGTTGCAAAAATTATTCTGGGTATAATTATTATTGCTGTATCCGTTTATAATTTATTTATCCGAAAAGAAAATAAAGAAGTTAAACTACATCCTAATTTAATTTACTTATTCGGTTTTATTGCCGGAATACTTGGTGGTGCTTTTAATACAGGTGGTCCGCCAATTGCCATTTATGGAACATTAAGCGGATGGTCACAATTGCAATTTGTAAGCACCTTACAAGGTTATTTTTTACCGAACGATTTTTTTATTTTGGCCGGTCAATATGCATCCGGATTGCTCACCAAAAAAGTATTCTTTTATTATTTAACAGGATTGCCATTTTTACTTATCGCTTTAGTGCTTGGCAACAAGCTGAGAAGCAAGATTCCTGTAGCAAAGTTTAACAACTATATATTTATATTGCTGTTGATTATTGGTATTTTATTTCTTACAAGATCTGTCATTTCACTTTTCTGACAAACCAAAACGGATGGTCCCATTTTCAGCAATTACAACCTGATTATACTGTTCTCCTAAAAGCAGCCCTTTTAGCACAAAAGTTGAAGTGTGTATATGACCCGGAATTTGTGTTTTAATTCGTACTTTTTTATTAAATGGTGTAAACAACGAAAAGGTAAGCTTTGCACCATTTTCAATATTCGATAACTTTTTACTTGAAAATTCTGATACTAAGGTGATTTCATTTATTACAATTCCTGATTTATTATAAATAACCATTTTATGGCTTGCGTATAGATAAGCAACTATTAAAAGTGTTAATACTGCGGTGAAAATATAAGCTCTTCTTCTATCCATCTTAATTAGTTGTTGAAACGAAATTATCAAATAATACCTAACTTAGTTCTTAATTATTATTAAGTTTTATGTCAAAAAAAGACCATTTATACGAATTAATCCAATCTTTAGATAAATCGGAAAAGCGATATTTTAAAATTTATTTTACGAATGAAACAAAAGAGCAAAAATATTTAAAATTATACGATGTCATCGAAAAGGCAAAAGAATATGACGAAAAGAAAATCAAGCTGCAACTAAAAGATGCGTATATACAAAAGCATTTTGCAGAAACTAAATATTATCTGTATCAGCTGATTTTAAAAGTATTGAAACATTACAGAACGGAAAATTCTGTTGATAATTTACTGCTGGAAAAAATACAAAACATTGAAGTCCTGATACAAAAAGCTCTTTGGGAACAAGCCATCAGCGAATTGCAGAAAGCAAAAAAAATGGCCTATGATTACGAGCGATTTGAATTTCTTATTCTTTTATTTTCATATCAAAATAAAATAATCGTATCGACCAGACTACATGGATATACGGCAGATGCTTTAGAAAAATTATGGCTGGAAAAATCATCTGCCTTTCAAAATTTTCTGGATACACAAACGGCACGACATAAAGTGATGCAATTGCTGGAATCTAAAAACAGAATCGGCTATATAAAAACAAAACAGGATAAACTCTTTTACGACAACCTGAAGAAAGAAATTGAAAACTTATTGAAACATGCGGATTGCACGATTGCTAAAATCTATGCGATGGAAAGTCTGGTTTTCTATTACAATCATACAGGCGAAAAGAAACAACAGAACTTATACAGCAAGAAGCTAATTGAATTACACACAGAAAATCCTTCCATCAACGCCAGCAATCCGTATCAATTGCCTTCTGCCATTCACAATTTATGCATGAGTGAAATCAATTTATTTAATTTCGATGAAGTGCTCAACTGGATAAAA
>DAOORG010000433.1:0-2031 GCA_035389165.1 Chitinophagales bacterium | reverse complement strand
TACCTACGACTGGAATACACTGGATTTTCAGAATGCACCAAAAAACACCAAGCCTTTGGATGATTTTATTAAAGAAGTAAAACTAAAAACCGGCTATGATAAGGTAAATATTGTTGGACATTCGTTAGGTGGAAATTTGAGTTTTAATTATTGCAGTAAAACGGAATACGCAGCAAATATTAATCGACTGGCATGGCTGGCACCTTACTTACCGGACAGATCTGATATTCCATCAGAGGCTGTTCCAACGTTGAATATTCGCACCAACACAGATTACGTAGTAGAAGATACCAGTGCGATTCCAAATGCAATCAACGTGGTGATACCTGACAAAGACCACAACGAAATTGCCTCCTGCGAAGAATCGTTTATCGAGTTGTTTAAATTCTTTAATGATGGAAAAATTCCTACAACAACTATTCCTGAAAGTGAAAATGTTGTTATTTCCGGCAGGCTGGTCAGCTTTATAGAAAACAGTGTAAGTGCCAATAATAAAATTGAAATTTATGAAGTAAGCGCAACCAATGGAGAACGCTTGAGTGCAGCGCCAAGCGCCACTTTATTGACAGATTCCAAAGGATATTATAATAATTTCCCTGCAAAGAATAATACGTATTATGAATTTCAGGTGTCTACCGGAAAACCCGGCGACCGGCCGATTCATTTTTATTTCGAGCCGTTTAAGACTTCTAATCATATGGTTTATCTGCGCACCTTTCCACCACAGGGAAGTCTGTTGAATATCGGTTTCAATGCCATTATTCCGTTTGCTGCGACACAAGGCGTTTCCATTTTCTTCAGTGTTTCCAAAACGGTATTGCTGGACAGAGATGCTTTAACCATCAATGGCAATAATTGCGTGAATACAACATTTGCTGCTAAAGAATTAAATACACTGGCGTATTTTATGTTTGATAACAACAGAAATTCCGTTTCTGACTATACGTCTGTACCGTTATTCACTGGTGTACAATCGTTTAAAGGCATGGATTTCAGTTTGCCTGCTAATGGATTTTCCACCTATGAATTTAACGGCAGAACTTTGCATACTTACAACTGGCCTTCTGCTTCCAAAGGCTTGAGTGTGGCGATGTTTTATTAGCGTTGATTTTTGACCAACAAAACAAAAACTTGTATATCCTGTTGTATTTATTAATTTTGTACGTAAAATAACTTGTATGATTATTCCTAAGAAAGTAGAAAAAGCACTTAACCATCATTTAGAAATGGAAGCAGCTGCAGTGTTTAATTATCTGGCAGTGGCAGCCTGGTGCGAAAGTGAAGGACTGGAAGGTTGTGCTAAGTTTTTCAGAGCTCAGTCTGATGAAGAACATGTGCATTTTATGAAATTTTTCGACTACTTGAATGAAGTAGGTGAACATGCCATTGTGCCTGCCGTAAAACAACCACGCAATAGCTTTAAAGATATTTTAGAAGTCTGCGAATTTTCGTTAAAAGGCGAACAAAGTGTCACCAAGTCTATCTATAATATTGTGAAAATTGCTGAAGCAGAAGGCGATATGGCATCTGTAGATTTCCTGCGATTTTTTGTGGATGAACAAAGAGAAGAAGAAGTGCAGTTTAAACGTATTATCGACAAAATAAAACTAATCGGTAAAGGTTCTCAAAGCTTGTACTATATTGATAAAGAATTTGAAAAAATCATTACCAAGAAAGAAAAAGAAGCAACTAAACAGGCTTAATCTTTACGTTTTTTTCAAAATAGTTTGCTGACACTATGCTATTGGTTTTTCCTTATTTATTTCATTTTTAGTGGAACTAAAACTCAGCTTTTTTGGTTAAATTTATTCTATGAAAACAATTACCATTACGGTGCCTGATGATAAAGTGGAAGAAGTGCAAGCTATGTTGCAACAATATATTCAGCAATTGAATATTTCCATTTTAAAAGAAGATGAAAAACTCACGGTAGAAGAATGGCAGCGCGATACCGTTATAAAAGATGAAACTTCAGATGGTTATATCAGCAGTGATGAAATAGAAAAAACATCGTTTAGCAGAGAGAAATAA
>DAOORG010000432.1:0-2034 GCA_035389165.1 Chitinophagales bacterium | reverse complement strand
ACGCAGAGACGCAAAGTAAAAATCTGCGAAATCTTTTATATTAGTTTAATCAGTGATCTTCTTTTCTTTCGCCAATTTGTTGGCGCCACATCGCATAGTATAACCCTTTTTCTTCTAATAAAGTTGCATGATTTCCGGTTTCAATGATTTTACCTTTTTCCAACACAAAGATTTTATCTGCATGCATAATCGTTGATAATCGATGTGCAATCATTACCGTTATCTGTTTTCTGTTTTCTACTATCTTTTTTATCGTTTGTGTGATTTCATTTTCTGTAATGGAATCCAAAGCAGAAGTGGCTTCGTCAAAAACCAATAGATTTGGTTTGCGCAGTAAGGCACGTGCAATAGATAGCCTTTGTTTCTCGCCACCTGAAACTTTCATGCCGCCTTCACCTATGACAGAATCAATCCCGTTTTCACTGCGATTCAATAGATTTTCACAGGCTGCCTGATGCAGTACATTAGTGATTTCATCATCCGTGGCTTGCGGATTTACATACGATAAGTTTTCTTTTATGGTGCCGGCAAAGAGCTGTGTGTCTTGTGTCACAAAGCCGATTTGTGATCTCAATTCATCAATGTCAATGGAAGAAGAATCCATATTGTTGTATAAGATTTTTCCTTCAAGCGGATTGTATAAGCCAACTAAAAGTTTTACCAGTGTTGTTTTTCCAGAACCGGAAGGACCAACGAATGCTATAGTATCGCCTATCTTAATATTAAAATTAATATCTTCTACCGCTTTTGTTTTTGCAGTTTGATGTTTAAATCCGACGTTTTGAAAAGTTAAGGATTCAATGGAATTTAATTTTAATGCATTTAATGGTTTTTGTTCAACAGGTGTATGCATCAATTTCTCAAAATTATTTAAAGAGGCTTCTGCTTCTCTGTAACTCAGTAATACATTTCCCATTTCCTGCAGAGGATTGAAAATAAAAAATGAATAAATTTGTAAGGTCCATAACTGACCGGCTTTTAAGTTGCCTTCAAAAACGAGATACAATAAAATAAACATAATAACCTGCTGCAATGTATTTACGAGAGTACCTTGTATAAAAGAGATACTACGCAGTTTTCGTACTTTGGTTAGTTCTAATTGTAATATTTTTTGCGTGGCATTGCTAAGTCTTAGCACTTCCTGATTGGTTAATCCTAAACTTTTAATAAGTTCTATATTGCGCAAGCTTTCTGTAGTGACGCCAGCTAATATGTTGGTTTCTTTCGTGATTTTTATTTGAATTAATTTAATTCTTTTAGATAAAAAATTCATTACAAAAAACAAAAATGCAGATGCCAGGAAATAAACCAGAATCAACGGCGTATAAATGGTGGTGGAATAAATAACCACTGCTGAAATTCCGATGATGGCGGCAAAAAAGACATTTATAAAGTAGGTCATAAATTTTTCCGCATCTATCCTTACTTTTTGCAGTACGTTTAATGTTTGTCCGCTTCGCTGATCTTCAAACGACTGGAATGGAAGGCGCAAGGCATGCTGCAATCCATCTGTGTAAACATCTGCACCAAATTTCTGAATGACGAGATTAAACGTATAATCCTGAAATGCTTTTGCGATTCTGCTAATCATAGCAATCAGCATCGTTGCACCGATTAGTAATGTGACACCTTTAAAATAGATATTTGCAGGCTGGTTGGGTTTAGTGGCGTAATCATCAATTACTTTACCAAATACCACCGGATTTAACATAGAAAATCCCTGATTAATGATGGCTAAAAAAAAAGTGATGACTACTAACCATTTATATTTTTTGAGATAAAAAAGTAAAATTTGCATCCACAAAAATACGACGTAATGTGAAAGCTTGTACATACAATGATTCAAAATACGACACAAAAAAACACGACCATTTGGTCGTGTTTTTTATTTTGAAATTGATTTTAACTATTCTTTGTCATCATAGTTGTAAGCGATACCTTTTTTCAACGCTTGTTTTCCGTAAGAAAACGCACCTGAATTTCCGCTGTCACTTGTCATATACACAAATGGGCAACCCATTTCTGCAGCAGCTT
>DAOORG010000431.1:0-2039 GCA_035389165.1 Chitinophagales bacterium | reverse complement strand
ATCGTTTTCTTTTCAATATCTACGCCGGTCAATGTAACTTCCACTTTATCGCCTAACTGATAAATTTTATCCGAGCGTCTGCCAAGCATGCGCATTTTTCGTTCATCAAATACATACACATCATCGCGCATCGTTTCCACGCGCACCAAACCTTCGCAGTTGTACTGAGGCAATTCCACATAAATTCCCCAATTTTTCACACCGGAAATTACACCCTCAAAATGTTCTCCAATCCTATCGAGCATAAACTCAGCCATTTTGTATTTCACAGAAGAACGCTCTGCATCATTTGCCGCGCGCTCACGTTCACTGCTGTGTTTGCATTGATATTCCAGTTCATCTTGTGTAGGCAATTTTTTATCGTGTAAAATTTTATCCAATAAACGATGCACCATCACGTCAGGATATCGCCGAATTGGTGATGTGAAATGCGTATAAAATTCAAATCCTAATCCATAGTGACCAATATTATTCGTAGTATAAATTGCTTTTGCCATACAACGAATGGCTAATTGCTGCAACACCGCTTGTTCCGGTGTGCCTTCAATTTCCTGCATCAGGCGATTTAATTCACGTGCAATTTGTTTAGGATTATCAAACTGAATTTTATAGCCGAATTTTTGGGCAAACAACTGAAAGTCGATCAATTTTTCTTCATTCGGTAAATCATGAATACGATAAACAAATGGTGTTTTTCCATTTTTATTTCTTTCCTTTCCGATATAGGTGGCAACAGCTTTATTTGCCAGCAACATAAAATCTTCGATTAGTAAATGTGCATCCTTGCGTTCTTTCACATACACGCCAATTGGTTTGCCATTATCGTCTAATTTGAATTTCGTTTCCGGTGCTTCAAAACCAATAGATCCATTTTTAAAACGTTCTCTTCGTAAGATATGTGCCAGCTCATTCAGTTTTAATAATTCCTCTTTAAAAACACCCTCTTTTCCTTCCAGAATTTCCTGTGCATCTTCATAAGAAAATCTTTTTTGAGAATGTATAACTGTTCTGCCAAACCAGACATCTTTTACATGTGCTTTTTCATCGAGTTGAAAAACTGCTGCATAACAACATTTATCTTCATTCGGTCGAAGTGAACAAATTATATTCGATAATCTTTCGGGAAACATTGGTGCCACTCTGTCCACCAGATACACAGAAGTAGCGCGTTTAAATGCTTCTTTTTCGAGTGCGGAATGCTCTGCAACATAATGAGAAACATCAGCAATATGCACACCTACTTCATACCATCCGTTTTCTAATATCCGGAAAGAAAGTGCATCATCAAAATCTTTAGCATCAGCCGGATCTATTGTAAACGTTGGTATTTTGGAGAAGTCTCTGCGTTTTTTCTTTTCTTCTTCTGATACTTCAAATTCCAGATTTTCCGCTTCTTCCAAAACTTTTTGTGGAAAGGCTGTAAAAAAGCCGTTCTCTACCAAAATAGATTTCATTTCAACATCGTTGCTACCGGCATTTCCTAAAATTTCGGTGATGTGACCTATTGGATTCTTATCTTTTGGTCTCCAGTCAGCCAATTCCACCACCACTTTATCTTTATGTTTAGCGCTCATGGAACGTGCTTCAGGTACATAAAAATCAGCTTTTATACCGGTGTTGTCCGGAATCACAAAACAAGTATCATTAATGCGTTCCACAACACCAATAAAATGCGTACGTGCTCTCTTTACAACCGATGTAATGATACCTTCAGGTCTGCCGGAATTGGGTTTATGCAAACGCATCAAGTTGACGGTATCGCCATCAAAAGCATGGTTAGTATTTTTACGATGGATAAAAAAATCTTTCGATTTACCTTCTATAGTCACAAATGCATCACCGCTTCTTGCAACATCAATCACTCCGGTTAATTCTTCACCTACTATAAATGTTTCATGATCTTTTTTGCTGTCTTTTTTGTCTCTTTTGTGCGGATGTGATTGAGAACCTTTATTTATTTTCTTCTTTTTTGACATTTTGTATTTATAAATTATTTCCTAAAAATACGATATATTAAACAGATTATACAATAGGACTAA
>DAOORG010000430.1:0-2040 GCA_035389165.1 Chitinophagales bacterium | reverse complement strand
TAAACATTCTTTCAAATAAGTGATTAAAAATAAGTAGATAATGGTGTATTTTCGCCATAAATTCAAATTAAATACTAATGAGTTTCCTAACAATCGTTCAAATTATCTTGTTTATTGCCCTGGTCGGTACTTCTTTCTTCATTGGATTTAGAAAATTCAAAGAAATCTACGACAATATTATGATGGGAAAACCAGAGCAGATTAACACTACACTGGGTTTCCGGTTAAAAAATATGTTCCTGATTGCCTTAGGACAGAAAAAGATGTTTAAGCTTACTTTTTCTGCTATGCTGCATATGGTCATTTATGTTTCTTTTCTAATCACACAAATAGAATTGATAGAAATCTTCATCGACGGATTCACCGGCTCACATAGAATTTTATATCATGCTTTTGAAAATATTCCTTTCTTAAAGCTGATTTATGTAGTAGTCATTAATTTTATTGAGATACTGTCTTTGCTGACATTTTTCGTTACGATTTTATTTATTCTTAGAAGAACAACATTCAAGCTGGAGCGTTTTCAGAAACCTGAATTAAAAGGCTGGCCCTGGAAAGATGCCTTAACCATTCTGGCATTTGAGCTCATCTTGATTTCTTTTATTTTCCTGATGAATGGTGCTGACAGTGCATTGCATATTAAAGAAAACGGACATGGTTATGGTTTCATTTTAAGCGGATTTTTTGGCAGTATGCTTACCGGATTATCCAATACATCTTTAGTAGTACTTGAAAAACTTGGCTGGTGGGGACATTTATGTATGGTAATGACTTTCTTGTTATATCTGCCTTACTCTAAACATTTACATATCATGCTGGCGTTTCCAAACACCTTTTTTACCAGACCGGAAGCAAAAGGCGAAATACACAACATGCCTGCCATTCAACACGAAGTACAATCCATGCTGGATCCAAGCTTTGTGGTGCCTGCAACGGATGGTGAAATCAAATTCGGAGCAAAGGATGTCTATGATTTATCCTGGAAGAGTTTATTAGATGCTTACACTTGTACGGAATGCGGACGATGCACGGCAGCGTGCCCTGCGAACCAGACAGGCAAAAAATTATCTCCAAGAAAAATCATGATGGATACGCGCGATAGAATGGAAGATATTGCCAAAGGCAAAAAAGAACACGGACCGGATTTTGCAGATAACAAATCCTTATTAGGTGATTATATTACTGCTGAAGAATTAAGAGCATGCACCACGTGTAATGCTTGTGTAGAAGAATGTCCGGTGAACATTTCACCGTTAAGTATCATTATTGAATTACGCAGAAACTTAATTATGGAAGCATCTGATTCACCTACAGAATGGAATAATATTTTTGCAAATCTGGAAAACAATCAGGCACCTTGGCAGTTTTCACCAAGCGACCGTTTAAACTGGACGCAGGAATTGTAGAATTTTAGAATTGTTGAGTTATAGAATTATAGAATATGTCGAATATTATTGATTTCGCGGAAGAATTAAAAGCAAGAACTAAAAAACTGGCAATTTCTATAATCTTATATCATAAAAAATTTCCAAAAACGGAGGAAGCAAAAATTATTGGCAGACAATTATTGCGTTCATCAACATCAATTGCAGCAAATTACAGAGCTGTATGCAGAGCCAGATCAGATGCAGAATTTTATTCTAAAATTTGTATCGTTGTAGAAGAAGCTGATGAGACTGTATTTTGGTTAGAAATAATAAAAGAAATAAACATAAATGACATAGACGAAACAAATCAACTTTTATCTGAAGCAAATGAGATTTTAAAAATTATGGCTGCATCTAAGAAAAAAGCAAGTTTATCAAAATTCAATAATTCAACAACTCAATAATTCAATAATTATGACATATACAGTTCCAGTAATGAGCGATTTAGTAGCAGCAGGTAAAACACCTGATGTTATCTTTTGGGTAGGTTGTGCCGGCAGTTTCGACCAGCGAGCACAACGTGTAACTATCGCGTTTACAAAAATCCTGAATCAGTTAAACATCAACTTCGCCGTATTAGGTACGGAAGAAGCTTGTACCGGCGATCCGGCAA
>DAOORG010000429.1:0-2054 GCA_035389165.1 Chitinophagales bacterium | reverse complement strand
ATTTTTCTTCTTAACTTTATACAAACCAATGTTATGAAGAAGTTTCTTTTTACAATTACCTTATTTTTAAGCTTAACAACTTTCTCACAATCGCTGTTACGTGGACCTTATCTGCAAAGCTTAACCAATACCAGCATAAAAATTATGTGGCGCACCAGCGATTCCACCAACTCAATAGTGAGATATGGTGATTCTCCTTCTGCTTTAACAAATGTTATCACTGACAATGCTCGTGTCAAAAATCATATAGTAAAGATTTCCGGGCTCAATGCGAAAACGAAATACTATTATAGTGTTGGTTACGATGCAACGGTGCTTGCCGGTAATAATGAACAACATCATTTTACTACGGCCATCAATCCGGGTGATTCTACCACAGGTTTTAAATTCTGGGTAACCGGCGACTTTGGCGGTGGCAGTAATGAACAAATAAAAGTGCGTAGATGGTTTGAAAATTATTTACAATCGAATGTTGTAGATAGTTGGTTATGGTTAGGCGATAATGTTTACAATAATGGAACCGATGAAGAATATTCCAATAAAGTGTTTGACTCTTATTATGGATATGATTCCATTTTCAGGTTTCTGCCGTTTTATCCAATTCCGGGAAATCACGATTATGGAAGTGTAAATGGAACAGATGATCCACAGGCACACAAAGGTCCATATTTTGATATGGTAGAAGTTTTCAAAAATGGTGAAATGGGCGGCGTTCCTTCCAATATGGAAGCCTATTATTCTTATGATTATGGCAACACGCATTTTCTGGCGCTGAACTCGGAAATGTATCGTGTGTATGCATTTTGGGATTTATTTGGGACACCATTTAAAACCTGGTTGGAGAATGATTTAAAAACATCTACAGAAAAATTTAAAGTGGCATACTGGCACCAACCACCCTATTCTAAAGGTTCTCATGATTCCGATGATTTTTGGGAAGTTTTTATGATTGCGATGCGGGAAAAAATAGTACCTATCCTTGAAAAATATGGTGTAGATCTTGTATTGTGCGGTCACAGTCATGTTTACGAACGCTCATATCTTATAAATAAACACTACGGAAATTCTGCTTCTTTTAACAGAAATACGATGTTGATTGACAGCAGTTCCGGAAATCCGGATAGCAACCGAACTTACATAAAATATACCTATGGTGCTAATAAAGACAAAGGTACGGTGTATTCAGTTGTTGGAAACAGCGGAAAGTCAGAATCTGAAAACGGAAGAATGCATCCGGTGATGCACAAAAAATTTGCCGCAGATAAAGGTGTAGGCAGTATGATTCTGGAAGTGAAAGGAAATATGCTGACCGGAACTTATTATAAAGAAAATGGTGAGTTGTTTGATAAATTCAGAATTATAAAACAAGATTCAGCTTCCATCATTTCCGGCGTGCGTAATAATTCATCTGTAAATGCACTAAAGGTATATCCAAATCCGTTTACTAATTCGTTGATGGTAGAATTTGAAGCAAAAGAGATAAAACCAACATCAATAGCTATTCAAAATGTAATTGGACAATTACTGGTGGAAACCGTTTGGAGCGGCAGAAGTGTTATTGGCACGAATAAAATTGAGATAAACAGTTTAGAAGATTTACCAAGCGGTGAATACATTATTTCAATCAAACAAAATGAAGATATTGTAAGTGAGAAGCTGGTGAAGTTGTAGTTATAAATACTTCTTCAAAATCTCATCCACACGTTTTTCTACCAGAGCATTCTTTTCTAAAACCGGTGCGTGATGCGGTTTAATGCGTGCATCAATAATCAGCGTATCACAGCACCAATGCTTGTTTTCATAACGCTCGTTGATGCCATAAATATCGTGTGATGGATTACTGCGTGTAAACGTTACCCATAAAAAATTATTAAAATCAGCAGCTAAAAAATCTGCATCATCGCAGATGACAATAAGTGGAAGTCCATCGACTGTTGTCCATTGACCATTGGCTATCGACCATTGACTATCGACCATCTCAACTGCTAAAATTCCGTTCGTTACAAATCTTGGATTTTTAAATGCTGATGGCAGCACAAAATCATTCGGCAATT
>DAOORG010000428.1:0-2064 GCA_035389165.1 Chitinophagales bacterium | reverse complement strand
AAAATAAATGAAAATGAAAAAAGTTATAACAATTTTAATGATTAGCTCTTTGTTAGCTCTTGTTGTTGCATGCAATTCTAATCCTACAAAAGAAGATTTTAGCACAAAAGAAGAAACTACAGAAACGCCAGCTGCAACTACAGAAAATGGCAATCCATCTTATGATCCCAAAAGAGGTGAAGGCAAATTTACAAAAGTAGATATTGGCGCAACCTTAGATGCGACAATGGCTACTTCTGGTAAAAAAATAGCTGGCGTTAAATGTACATCTTGCCACAAAACAACTGAAGAAAAATTAGTTGGTCCAGGTTGGAAAGGTGTAACTACACGTCGAACTCCTGAATGGATTATGAATTTCATCACCAATACAGATGCAATGATTGATAAAGACCCTGAAGCACAAGCACAGTTAGAAATTTGTTTGGTAAGAATGCCTAATCAAAGTTTATCTGATGATGATGCAAGACATTTACTCGAATTTATGCGTAAAAATGATGGCGTAAAATAATATATAACATTAAAATCAATTCAAAATGAATAAGATAAATTTAAAACTTGCTATAATTATAACTATACTTATAACAATGACTATGACTGCATGCAAACCCAAAAATATTGGCAACGCAGTTAGTGCTGATGCAGCAGCAAAAGCATACGTCGCTCCTGGGAAATATGATGCTTTCTACAACTTTGTCAGTGGTGGTTTTAGCGGACAAATGAGTGTTTATGGTTTGCCAAGCGGACGTTTATTAAGAGTTATTCCTGTATTTTCTGTTGATCCAGAAAAAGGTTGGGGTTATAGTGAAGAAACAAAGCCAATGTTAAATACATCACACGGTTTTGTACCTTGGGACGATTTACATCATACCGAATTATCTCAAACAAATGGTGAAATTGATGGTCGTTGGATTTTTGGAAATGCAAACAATACACCACGCGTTGCACGTATTGATTTGAAAACATTTCGTACTGCAGAAATTATTGAATTACCAAATAGTGCAGGTAATCACTCATCTCCGTTTATTACAGAAAACACAGAATATGTTGTGGCTGGAACTCGTTTCAGTGTACCATCTGATAATTCAAATGGCGATGTACCTATCAATACCTTCAAACAAAACTTTAAAGGTTATTTAAGTTTTATAAGTGTTGGAAAAGAAGATGGAAAAATGGATATCGCTTTTCAAATTGAATGTCCAGGTGTAAGTTTTGATTTGAGCCATTCAGGAAAAGGAAAATCACATGGCTGGTTTTTCTTCTCCTGCTATAATACAGAACAGGCAAATACTTTATTAGAAGTAAATGCATCTCAAAAAGACAAAGACTTTATCATGGCAGTGAATTGGAAAAAAGCTGAAGAATATTTAAAAGCTGGTAAAGGCAAAAAGGTGCCTGTTAAATATGCACATAATACATACAGCGATAAAACTCATAGTGCCACTTCAGAAATTAAAACAGAAGTAACGGTTTTAAGTGCTAAAGAATTAAAAGACATTTGTTATTTCATACCTTGTCCAAAATCACCGCATGGTTGCGATGTTGACCCGACAGGTGAATACATTGTAGGCAGCGGTAAATTAGCCGCACTGATTCCTGTATTTAGTTTCGATAAATTAATGAAAGCAATTGCAGCAAAAGATTTTGTTGGAGATTTTGACGGTATTCCTGTAGTAAAATATGAGTCTGCTTTATACGGTGAAGTTCAAAAACCGGGCTTAGGACCTTTGCATACAGAATTTGACGGCAAAGGAAATGCCTATACTTCTTTCTTCGTTTCATCTGAAGTGGTAAAATGGAATATCAAAGATTTAAAAGTACTGGATCGCGTTCCTACTTATTATTCTGTGGGTCACTTATGTATTCCGGGCGGCGACAGCAAAAAACCAAATGCTAAATATTTAATCGCGTACAATAAAATTACGAAAGACAGATATTTACCAACCGGTCCTGAATTAGCACAAAGTGCTCAATTGTATGATATCAGCGGTGATAAAATGCAGTTAATACTTGATTTCCCGACTATCGGCGAACCGCATTACGCACAGGCTGTTTCGGCAGATGTTA
>DAOORG010000427.1:0-2078 GCA_035389165.1 Chitinophagales bacterium | reverse complement strand
TGAAAGACGATGTTGTTCGATTTATTAAAGATGAGAAAACACTTGATATTTGGAACCAAAACTATTTTAGAGATTTAATTAAAAATATAAAGTTTGAAAAGTAAATGAAGACAAACTTTATTTTTCCAATTCCTTGCCAAAATCATCCAAGGCAACAGTCACTTGTTCTATCACTTCACTAAATGCTTTGAGTTGTTTCGGACTTAGCTTTTCTGTGATTTTTTTCTCTAAATCAAATACTGTTTTTAATGCTATTTTACGTAGTTTTTTTCCTTCCGGTGTCAGAAAAACCAATACTTTGCGCTGATCGTTTTCATCTTGTTTTCTGGAGATAGCACCATTTTCTTCTAGTGTATTCAAGGTGCGCGATAAACTATTTGGTTCCATTCCAATGCGCGGTGCAATCTTCGTAACCGGCACACCTTCTTCTTCATATATTGCCATTAAAATAAATGCCATCGATATGGTGCCGTTATACAGCAACGCTTTGTCGTTAAAAACCTTTGCAATGCTCAGCCATGAGGTACGTAAGTGGTACAATACCATTTTATCGGCTGCTTCCTGAAATAAATCCATAGGCTAAAAGTAAAAAATAAACCGGCATTTAGTATCTTGTAGTACCAAAAAAATGAATGCACGCATTGAAAAATATCTGAAAGCCTATAATTTGGTACAACTTGCCGGATGGTTGCTGGCTTTGGTTAGTTTGCCATTCAGTTTTATGCTATCATTTTACACCGTTTGTTTTGTGCAGCTTCTATCACTATTGGAAATTTTTCACGCCTACAAAAAGTGGAATAACTCTTCACCTTTATTATGTTTTGTTCAGATAGCTGCACGATTGTTCATTTTATTCTTTACTTATTTACTGATATTTCTTACCATATTTAAAAAAATACCATTTTTTTACGAAGTTGTCTATGCTATGTTGCTTGCATGGTTTATTGCAGAGATAATCAGATATGCTTACTATGTGTCAGGTATGTTTAATGTGCAAGGTGAATTAATAACCTGGCTGCGTTATTCAGCCTTTATTATCTGCTATCCTGTGGGTGTTGTTTCAGAATTTTTTATTATGTACACGGTGTTTAAATACGATGATCTTCTTAGCATAAAAATACTGATGGTTGTCGTAGCACTTATTTATCTTTATTTCTTTCCAAAATTATATCTTCATTTAGTAAAACAACGAAAATTAAAATTAAATCATTCATAAAATCTCAAAATTCATTACTCACTACTTAACACTAATCCATGAACGATTACTTACAGAATTCCACGCTTAGAACATTATTAAAAACACTGAATATTCCGGTTCCGGTTCCGCCAATTTTAAAGCGAAATTTGCAACCATTTTCTAATGATGAATTAAAGGCTAAGAAAATTGCGGTAGCAGGAATAGAGACTGCATTTCTTCATACGTTGCAAAAAGAATTTCATGCAAAATCGGATAACGCAACCATCTATGATGAACGCATCGATGGCTTGGTCGTTAGTTGTATAGGAATGCAAACGATAGAAGATCTGGAAGATTTGTACACAACTGTAAAGAACACCGTTTCTAAAATCAATGCAAATGGTCGTGTGGTATTGATTTCACGAACGGATGAGACAACAGCACTTTCTGCTGCTGTACAGAAATCGATTGACGGATTCACGCGCGCATTATCTAAAGAAATTGGCGGAAAAAGTGGTATTACGGTGAATCAGTTAAAGATAACCAATACCAACGTCATGCCGGTTGAAACAGCCAATGCTGCCTTCTTCTTTTTGAGCGATAAATCATCTTTTATCACAGGACAAGTGGTCGAATTAGGGAACTCCTTTTCAACACCTTTTTCAAGTCCTGAAAAATTATTAAAAGATAAGATTGCAATCGTTACAGGTGGTGCACGCGGCATTGGCGCATCTGCAGCCAGAGTATTGCACCGTGAAGGTGCAAAGGTAATTTTAGTAGATGTTCCGTCTGCAAAGGAAGATGCCGATAAACTTGCTTTGGAAATAAATGCAGATGTTATTTTGGAAGATATTACAGACCCGAAAGCAACTGCATTAATTCAGCAGTATGTAATTAATAA
>DAOORG010000426.1:0-2095 GCA_035389165.1 Chitinophagales bacterium | reverse complement strand
GTAGAAGGCATCAAAGTGACCATTTTATATCCGAAAGGAAAAGTAAGTGAAATTCAGGAAAAACAATTTACCACGCTCGGTGCCAACATCACTGCTATAGAAATTGATGGTACTTTTGATGATTGTCAGGCATTGGTAAAACAAGCTTTTTTAGATAAAGAATTAAATGAGAAGCTGACGTTGTCGTCTGCCAACTCTATCAATATTGCACGTCTGATTCCACAATCGTTTTATTATATCTATGCCTACAAACAATTAGACGATAAAAGTTTGCCTTTGTATTTTTCCGTGCCATCCGGAAATTTCGGAAATATGACGGCTGGTTTGTTTGCGAAGAAAATGGGATTGCCTATTACGAAAATGATTGCCGCTACCAACTCCAATGATGTGTTTACCGTGTATCATGAAACGGGAAAATTTGAGCCGAAACAATCGGTGCAAACCATCTCCAACGCAATGGATGTGGGCAATCCGAGCAATTTTGCACGTATGATGGATTTGTATGGAAACGATGCGGAAAAAGTGCGCGAAGATATCGCAGCCTATTCTTACAACAATGAACAAACGGCTGACTGCATCAAAAAAGTATTTAATGATTACAACTATGTGATGTGTCCGCACACTGCTGTTGGTTATTTAGGTATGGATGAGTTTGTATATGAAAACGATTTGAATCCGTATTATATAAACAGTGTGATTCTGGCCACCGCACATCCTGTGAAATTCGGCGATGTGGTAGAACCTTTAATTGAAGCACATATTCATATTCCGGAAAGACTGAAAAGTATCATTAGTGGTAAAAAACAATCCGTGCTGATGTCAGCAGATTTCGATGTTTTTAAAACCTGGTTAATGACAAAGTCATAACATTAACACTTATAGAACAGTCTGATTTTTAAACCACATAAGAAACATAAGATACAAAGGAAAAGATTAATGTAATTAACTAAGATAGAAAGGTAGCTAAGCTTTCTTTCTGTCTTTTTTTGTTATCTTCTATATTTAATCTCCGTTTCTTCTGTTTCTTATGTGGTTATTTTTTTAGACTAATATGTTATAGCAATTGTTTTAATTAAACAATTACCTTATATTTATTGATAAATCGAAAGGTATGCAACGAATTTTTACACTTTTCATTTTCTCTATATTAACAAGCACTTTATTTTCACAAACGAGATATAAAGACGAAGTTTTTTCTATTATCAAACATGCTGATATACCATACGGCAGCAACTTCGACAGCAAAAATCAACTGACTACTTTATTAATGGATATTTACGAACCGCAAAACGATACGGCGTCTGCGCGTCCGGTTATATTTTTTGTGCATGGTGGTTCTTTTATCGGTGGTGACAGAACCGATCAGGCAATCAATAAAACCGCAGAGTTTTTTGCTAAAAAAGGATACGTTACGGTGAATATTGAATACAGAGTACAGCAAACGACCATCATCAATCCGATTATAGATTTTGCAGATGTGTATGCGTGGCATCGCGCCATTGCCAGAGCCACGCAGGATTTAAAAGCAGCAGTGCGCTATATTAAAAAAGACAAGGCTACCGTAAATGATTACAGAACAGATACGAATTCCATTTTTATTTACGGATCATCTGCCGGTGCCATCACGGCATTGCATGGCGTTTTTCTGGATGATTCTTCCGAGATGAATGCCTTCTTTAAATCTGCTTACAGAGACTTAGGCGGCCTCGACGGCAATAGCGGCAATCCGGGTTATACTATGAAAGGAGTAAAGGCAGTGGTGAGTTGCAGCGGTGCCGTTGCAGATTTAAATTACATGAATAACAACAGAGATATTCAGTATTTAGGGTTTCACAACAATCCGGATTTAACGGTGCCGTTTGATGCAGGATGTTTTGTGACGGTGGCTTGCTGGTTAGGTCAGTTTTATGGTGCGAATAAAATATTTCCAAAAGTAATTAGCAACGGAACCTATGCAGAATTTTATCCGATAAATCAGTTAGGACATCCGGTAGATAGAGCCAGTGAAACGGCTACATTAAATATGATTCGGGAAAAGACAACGGATTTTTTATACAGGATATTGAATCCAACTATTCCAACATCTATAAGAAAT
>DAOORG010000425.1:0-2098 GCA_035389165.1 Chitinophagales bacterium | reverse complement strand
GCCTTCTATAGTTATGCGCATGTGCCCTGGACTCAAAAATCGCAACGCGCGTATGACGAAAATGATTTGCCGAAAGGAAAAGATAAATATGCCTTGTATGAATTAGGTCAGGAATTATTTGCAGCTGCCGGATATACAGATGTGGGTATGGATCATTTCGCATTGGCAGGAGATGGTTTACTCATTAGCAAACAAAACGGAACGCTGCACAGAAATTTTATGGGTTACACCACTACCAATACAGACGTCTTAATAGGATTAGGAGTTTCTGCCATTAGCGATGTCTTCTTCGGGTTTCGTCAGAATTATAAAACAGTAGAAGATTATTATGAAGCTGTCAACAAAGGTCTGCTGCCTGTACATCGCGGCATTAATGTAAGCGACGAAGACATTCTTTACCGCAAACATATTCTGAATATTGCCTGCAAGGGAAAAACAGACTGGACACATGAAATTACCTTGACACCAATAATGGAAAATCAGTTAACCGATTTACAAAAAGACGGATTAATAGCATGGGAAAATAGTCACTTGCAGGTAACTCCTTTAGGCTGGAGTTTTCTCAGAAACATTTGTGCTGTTTTTGATAAAAAAATGAATGACGACAAGCTGAATCCAAAACAAGATACTCCGAAGTTTAGTCAGGCTGTGTAATTTTTAGTATTTTCACATCAATGTCCTGGCACGCTACCACTACCATTTATCAAATTTATCCGCGATCGTTTTACGACAGCAACGGTGATGGCATCGGCGATATTCAAGGTATTATTCAAAAACTGGATTACATCAGAGACCTTGGTTTTGAAACTATCTGGATTTCACCTTTTTACAGTTCACCGCAGGAAGATTTCGGCTACGACATTTCTGATTACTACAACATCGCTCCAGAATATGGCACCTTGCAGGATGTGGAACAACTAATAGCAGAAATTCATCAGCGCAAGATGAAAGTGGTGTTTGATATGGTGATGAATCATACTTCAGACAAACATCCATGGTTTCTGGAATCGCGAACATCTAAAGATAATCCAAAGACGGATTGGTATATCTGGCGCGACCAACCCAACAACTGGAAAAGCATTATTGGTCCGAATGGCTGGCAATTTTGTGCAGAACGCAATCAATATTATTATGCATCTTTTTTACCTTTTCAGCCGGATTTGAACTATCGAAATCCTGAAGTGAAAAAAGCCATGTTTGATGTCTGTCGTTTCTGGCTGCAAAAAGGCGTGGATGGGTTCCGTCTCGATATTTTCAATTGCATCATAAAAGAAAAAGATTTTAAAAACAATCCGTTTTCCTTATTTCATATCATTCCAAGTGAAGAACATCCTGGTGGCAATTTTCAAATCCGAAAATATTCTTTGAATCAGGAGGAAAATTTTGAACTGGCACAAGAACTTCGACGTGTGATGGATGAGTTCAATCATCCTCCACGGATGCTGTTGGGTGAAGTGTTCGGCGGACATGATAAAATCAAACAATATCTCGGCAAAAAACAGGATGGTTTACATCTGGTGTTTCTGTTCGATATTCTTTATTATAAATTCAACCCGGATTTTTTCAGGAAGAAAATACTGGAATACGAACATCATTATCCTGCGCCCAATATTCCGACTGCCGTTTTCAGCAACCACGATCAATTAAGAAGTATACATAGAATCGGAAACCATCTTGAAAAAGCAAAATTGCTGGCTTTGTTGCAATTCACTATGCGTGCGGTTCCTTGTGTCTATTATGGTGAAGAAATAGGAATGACGAATGGAAAAATTTCCTTAAAAAATGGAAAAGATCCAATGGTGAATATTTACAGTTGGGTTCCTCAATTTATTGCAGACCTTTTACCGGTAGGCATTAACCGCGATAACTGCAGAACACCGATGCAATGGAACAATCAGAAAAATGCAGGATTTTCTGTTGCTGAAAAAACCTGGTTGCCAGTTAATAAAGATGTTGAGAAGAGAAATGTGGATCTGCAATTAACAGATAAAGATTCATTATTAAATGTGTTTAAGAAGCTGTTGCATCTTAGAAAAAACAATCAGGCATTGCATAGCGGAAAAATTGAAATTGTACATACAGGAAACAAAAATATACT
>DAOORG010000424.1:0-2120 GCA_035389165.1 Chitinophagales bacterium | reverse complement strand
GCACCCGCATTTACAGGCTGCGAAGTGGTAATAATTTTTCGATTGGTAACATCAGCAATCAATTGCATCCAGGATTTATTTTTGCTTCCACCACCAGTAATTTTTAGTGTTTCAATCTTGAATCCATAATCTTTTTCCAAATTATTTATTGTCCATCTTAAGTTATAAGCAATGCCTTCAAAGTTGGCGCGTGCAATATGCGCGCGCGTATGTTGATGTGTAAGATTAAATAAAGTTGAGCGTGTTGTGGTGGTGCTCACAGGACACCGTTCCCCTAAAAACCAAGGTGTCATAATTAAATAATCAGCACCTGGATTGGTTGCGTTAATTTCTTCTTCAATCAATAAAAACAACTCTTGTTCGGTTAATGAATCTCTTTCTTTTTGATAATAGGTATTCACCATCCATTGCGTGTTGATGCCGGCAGATTCTGTGATACCAACGACAATATTTTTTGTTGGATCAGCACTTTGCAAACAAAAAGTTGCGTTCTTAAACTTTAAATTTCTTGCCGTAGATACACCAACCCAAGCAGATGTTCCAACATAAATATGAGCTTCGCCTTCACCGATGGCTGTGGTGCCTATCGCTGCACTTTGTGTATCATCGCAACCGCCATAAACACCAGTATTTACTGATAATCCAAGTTGTTCAGCTGCTTCATTTGTGAGTGTGCCAACCAAATCTATAGAACGCACTAAATCAGGTAATTTATTTAAATCAATTTTGCACAATTTAAAAAACAATCGTTCCCAATCTTTCTTCTTCACATCAAACGCATATGAACAGGCACCTGACCATTCGGCAACCATTTTTCCGGTACATTTATATTTCAGATAGCCGTTTACATCTAAAATTTTAAAGGTTTTATTATAGATTTCCGGATGCTTATCTTTTAGCCAAATGATTTTGGGAATCACATCTTTACCGGTTAATTCGGTACCTGCCACTAATTTGAACATCCGTTTACCTCCAAAATAATTCATGGCTTTTCTGGCTTGTTCTTCTGCTCTGCCATCTACCCAGGAAATATTTCTGTTTAATACACTACCATTTTTATCTACCGGAATTACGCCTTGCGCTTGCGTAGAAAAGGCAAGTCCTGTAATGTCTTCTTTTAAAATTGTTGTTGACTGAATAATTTTATTCGTTGCTTTGCAGATAGCATTCCAATAATCTAATGGTTCTTGTTCTACCCAACCCGGATTGGGTGTAAACAATGGATATTCTTCTATCGCAGTTGCCAATACATTTCCGTTCGTATCTATTAAAATAGATTTTACGCTACTGGTACCAACATCGTATGACAGAAAATATTGCAAGTTATTTTTTTACATTTTTAAAGACATTTTCAAATCTGTTTAGCGCATCGTCAATTACATCATCGGTATCTGCCATGCTGCAATATAAACGGCTTCCAGCTAAAGTTACGATTCCTTCTGCCATGTAGGCTGCACCGTATTCTTCCATTAATTTTTTTCGTTCATTAATTTCTGCAAGTACCGATTTTATTTTTAGCAGTTTGATTTTTACATATAATGTTCCCGCTGCTTCTAAATGGCAAATAGAACCTTGGTTAAACGCCACGAATGGTAATCCGTATTTATCTATTAATTGATTTAAACCTGTTGTAATTCTGTCGCCTGCTTTACCCGCTTTTTCACAAGCATTGGTTTTTTCTATTTCTAATAAGGTATGATAACCTGCACAACAACTTAACGGATTGGCAGCCATAGTTCCGCCTACTTTTACTTTTTTGCCACCTTGCAAACCTGCAGCCAAACCATCCATATATTCTGCTTTTCCACCAATGCCACCAGCAGATGGATAACCACCGGCAACGACTTTACCAAAGATAGTTAAATCTGGTTTTACGTTAAAATATCCTTGCGCGCCACTCATGCCAACACGAAATGCCGTTACTACTTCATCAAAAATTAATAATGCACCATATTTATCACATAAATCTCTGGCTTGTTGTGTAAACTCTTTATAAACAGGATAGGTACCACTTTCAGGACCAAGTGGTTCTAAAATAACAGCAGCGGTGCCACCGCGCAATCTGTTCCATTTTAGTTTACTTTCTAAAGCATCAATGTCGTTTGGTGGAACCGCCTGTG
>DAOORG010000423.1:0-2127 GCA_035389165.1 Chitinophagales bacterium | reverse complement strand
GATTAACTTCAGTAATACTTGCACAACAATCTTTGTTTTGCAAACAATGTTTTTTAGTGATATCACCGTTTTTTAAATGACGTGCCGGCAACCCATGATAAGAAAACAATACATGGTCAAAATCATCAAAGTTGAATTTATTTCCTTGTGCTACAAATGCATCAATGAACTTCTCATTATCATAAAAATGATGAATGTATTTTAAATCCGGAATAGTCAGCCATTTTGATGTAATTTCTTGTACTTTTTGAATCACAGAACCATTACATGCAGAAGAATACTGCGGAAATAAAGGCAGCACTACAATCTTATTTATCTGTTGTAATCTGAATTTTTCCAATGCACTTTCGAGACTTGGATTTTGATAACGCATCGCATATTCTACCACATAGTTTTCACCCAAGCTTTGTTGTACTTTCTTCGTCAAATCCTGCAAATGATACAACAACGGCGAACCTCTGTCTTTGTCCCAAATTTCTCGATAGGTTTTTGCAGAATTTTTATAACGAAGCGGAACGATAATACCACGCACTAATATTTGTCTTGGCAACCAAGGATAATCTATCACACGACCGTCCGTTAAAAATTCATTTAAGTATTTAAACACATCACCATTGCTAGCGCTGTCCGGCGTTCCGAGATTTACCAATAAAATTCCTGTCTTCTTAATCATGCTCCTAAAATTTAAAATCGTGCTAAATGTTTACAAAAGTAAGTCAAAAAAACCAATGCTTAACATAAGTTTATTAAATCAAACTATTAACTTACAATGGTAAAGCCTTTTGCAAATAAATCTCTTTAATTTTATTTTCACGCAAAGTTGCAGAATACGCAAAGTTGTATGCAAATAAATACAATCATGAAGACAGACGCAGATATTATCATTATTGGTTCGGGTTTTTCCGGCATTGGCGCTGGTATTCAACTCAAAAAAGCAGGATATTCTTTTCTCATTTTAGAAAGAGCCGATGATATTGGTGGCACCTGGCGCGACAATCAATATCCGGGAATTGCCGTAGACATTACGTCGTTTACCTATTCATATTCTTTTGAACAAAATCCGAATTGGAGTCGTGTATTTGCCAAGGGAAATGAATTGTATGATTATGCGAATCAGTGCGTAGATAAATACAATATCAGAGAAAATTTCCGATTTAATATTGATATTGAAAAAGCTGTTTTTGATGAACAAACGGCTACCTGGAAAGTATATGCAAAAAATGGAAAAACGTTTACATCAAACATTATAATTTCTGCCACCGGAGCACTCACCGACCCTAAATATCCTGAAATAAAAGGGTTAGACAAATTCAAAGGCAAACTAATACACACGGCACGTTGGGACAAAAATTATGATTTAAGCGGCAAGAAAGTGGCAATAATCGGTACCGGCGCTACCAGCGTGCAATTGGTTCCAACCATTGCACCAAAAGTAAGTCAATTGTATGTGTTTCAGCGAACACCTATCTGGATTTTCCCAAAACCGGATGCTTCGATTCCTGAAAGCATACAAACTATATTTAGCAAGTTACCGTTGGTGCAAAATGGGATTCGTAAACTGACAGACAGCATTACCGAAACGGTGATGGTAACCGGTGTTGTGAATTATCGCCAAATGCCTTTTATTGTAAAGACACTCGAAAAAGGCTGTCTGCAATACCTGAAATCTCAGGTGAAAGATGAAACATTGCGGAAAAAACTAACACCGAATTATGGATTCGGCTGTAAGCGTCCGAGTTTTTCCAGCAATTACTATGCTGCGTTCAATCGGCCGAATGTGGAACTAATTACAGAATCTATTCAGGAAATTACCAAAGATGGAATTGTAACGAGTGATGGTAAAGAAAGGAAAATTGACACGTTGATTGCTGCAACGGGTTTTAATGTGATGAAAGACAGTAATTACCTCAACTATAAACTTTATGGAAAAAACGGATTGGAATTAGGTGATTACTGGAGCAAAAACAGACTGCAAGCGTATCAGGGATGTGCGGTGCCTGAGTTTCCAAATTTCTTTATCATTTTCGGTCCGTACAGTGCTTCCGGATTATCTTGGTTCAACATGATAGAAATACAATTGCAACATATGATGCGCGTGTTGAAGGAACAGCAAAAACGAAAAGCAAA